>CAJACJ010000237.1 GCA_903938205.1 uncultured bacterium | reverse complement strand
TGACCACGGTTTTCTCTATGGCGACGGGATTTTTGAGGGCATCCGCATGTACGGCGGCAAAGTTTTCAAGTTGGCCTCGCATTTGGAGCGCCTCTATGGCGGCGCCGCCGAAATTCGCCTGAAGCCCGTGTTGGACCGCGCGCAGTTGGCGCAAGCGGTGCGCGACGCTGTGGCCAAAAGCGGTTTGAAGGACGGCTACATCCGCCTTGTGATTTCGCGCGGCAAGGGTTCGCTTGGTTTGAATCCAAATCATTGCCCAACATCAAGCACCATCATTATTGTGGATCGTATTCATTTGTATCCGCCGGAAATGTACGAGCAGGGCATGCCCATCATCGTGGCCAAGCGTCCGCGTATTCCGGCCAGCTGTCTTGATCCAGCCATCAAGAGTTTGAATTATCTCAACAACATTCTCGCCAAGGTGGAGGCCATCGACGCTGGCATGCACGAGGCCATCATGTTGAACTTGAACGGCGAAGTGAGCGAGTGCACGGGCGACAATATTTTCATCATCAAAGATGGAGTCATTCACACGCCGCCGGTGACCGCTGGAATTTTGCGTGGCATCACACGTCGCTTTGTCATTGACACGTTGGCGCCCGCCGCCGGCATGAAGGTGGTGGAGAATCCAATGCAATTGAAGGATGTCTTCGCCGCTGACGAGGTGTTTTTAACTGGAACCGCCGCGGAAATCATTGGTGTTTCAAGTATTGATGGCAAGAAGATTGGCTCTGGCAAAGTTGGTCCGCTGACGCACAAGCTGGCCGCGGATTTCAAGAAGCGCGTACAAGTGAACGCTCCGGAAGATTGATGATGCGCAACCGCGCCATCGCCTCGCTCTTCAATCGCTTCTCGCTATCAATTCTTGTGCTCATGTTTGCTCTTGGCGTGTACGCCATTCTTGCCTCGTCAACAATGGCCAGCAAGGCCCTTGGAACAATGGTGGTGGTCATTGTTGGATTGATTTTTGCACGCATGCATTTCTGGCTTTGGACGCGCGCGCCGTGGCAGAAATTCTTCGCCGTGAGCAGTTGGTTGTGCAATCTATTTTTAGTTTCGGTTTTTATTTCCAGCATTTGGAATTGGTCTCGATGGTTCAATCTTGACGGGATTGAAATGTATAAACCGGTGACTTGCGCCACGGTGTTTGTAGGGGTGGTGACCGATTGCATGTTGCTCTTGCGTCTTCAATTAAGAAAAACGTTGGATCGATCCATTCGCGCGGTCGCGGTGGGGCTTGCCATTGTGGGCGCATTGCTCCTTATGGCCACGGTGGCGTCCCAAAAGTTCCAAGATCTTTTTGACGCGATATGGAAAGTGATTCCCTGGCAAGTTGGCTCAATCGTCGGCTTGATCGCGTTGGCTAGCCACATCGCCAGCGCTATTTTGGCTGCCATTGAAAAAGAAAAATCCTCGAAGTTGCCGGAGACTTTTTCAGAGCGCATGAAAGTCAGCATGAATTGCCCGCGCTGCGCAGATGTGATCCAATTGCCCTTGGGTCACGGCGCGTGCCCACATTGCAAATTGGCCATTCATATTGAGTGCGACGAACCACGCTGCGAGTGCGGCTACTTGCTTCACAAACTCACTGGCGTGAATTGTCCAGAGTGCGGCAGGGAAGTTCCAGAAAAGTTGCGCTGGAAGTCCGCGCAACAATCCACGCCATCCATGACCGCCGTAAGTTGACGCAGTGTGCAATCGCAATGTGCATGCTGCGCCAAAAATGTGATCATGCTGTTCGCTTGAATTGTGTTCATGAGTTGCGCCGAAATCGTCCGTGACGAATTGCAACGGCAATCACACCCGCAATTTCTGCCAGTTTCCATAGTGGAACCGAGCCAAGAAAAGCAGTCCACGTATGGCCAACTCAATACTCAATCCCCACCAAATTCCAGCAAGGCCGTAGCCCATCCAGACACCAAGCGCCCACGCCAGTGGCAGGCGCAATCCGTAAATGCTGCCAACGGTAATGGCCAAAATCCATTTCACATCGCCCACGCCGCGCAACCCTTGGCGCACAGTCATGCTGAGCGCAAAAAAGACTTGCACCACGCCGCATGCCATTAATAATTTTGGAACTTCTTCCAGATGCACCGCTTGATCGGAAATAATCGACGCCAGAAATCTTCCTTGCGTCATGAAAATAATTCCCATTGTGCCCATGAGAATCATTCCAAGATATGTGCACGCCCAAATAGCCTTGCGCGCCATTTGCGGATTGCGCGCGCCTAAATATTGTCCGGCCAGCGCGCCCGCCGCGGTTCCCATGGCGAAGCCTGGAAGAAACGAGAACGCCTCCCATTGCACCGTGATCATGTGCGCGCCAATCAAGCCTTGGCGCGGCTCCAGGCCCGTTGCGCCACGCGCGATATCGCCAATGAATCCCATCAAAAAGAGGCTGGCGCCCCACATGGCTAGACCCTCGAAGAAATTTGGAATACCCAAGCGCGCAATGCGCCACATGATTTTGCGCGTTGGTTTGAGCGCACGTTTTTCCAAGCGCAAATCTTTCACGCCCGCGGCCATGATCCACACCGTGGCAATTCCGCCGACCATGTAACTCAGCGAAGTTCCCGCCGCGATTCCCCACACGCCCCATGTTTCTGGATTGATCGAAAGTGGCGCGGGCAAAGTGTGCTCGCCGTAGCGAATCACTACGCCGGACAACATCCAACTGGCCACAAGATTGATCACATTGATGCCGATGGAAATCCATGATGGCTTTGCGGTTTCGCCCGCGCCGTGCAGACACAAACCGCCAACGGTCATCACGCCACAGAAGGGCATGCTCCATGCGATCACCGTGACATACGTTGTGCAATGCGCAGATGCTTCTGGTGTTAATCCGGAAATAGCGGCCAGTGGCGCGGCGAGCAACCACATGATCACGCCAACAAATCCGCCCCATACAACGCCCAATGTCACGCTTGCTCCCAGCGCATCATGCGCGTCTTTTTTATTTCCACTTCCCATGGAGCGCGCGATAATGGCTTGTCCGCCCACACCCAAACCAGCCAGCGCAATACCGGTAAACCAACCCACATAGGTTCCAACACCAATGCCGACCAAGGCGGGCACGACAACTTTTCCAGGTAAATGTCCAGCAAGAATTTTGTCCACCAATCCCACGCACGCCGCCATGAGTTGTTGCAATGAAATTGGAAGCGACAAAATCCAAATCGCCGCCCACATGCTTTTGCCCGCCACACGTCCCGCTCGAATTTGTCCATCTTCAATAGCGTCCGCGTCAACTTCTGCAACGGCCATCAAGCCATCCGCTGGATCGTCAGGGCCAATGGATGACAACGGAACATCTTTGTCCGCATCCGCGGCGCGCTCAATGTGTTCTGTTGACTTCATTGCTCAAAACGCATTCGCTACTTGGTGTTGCCTAGATTCTGAAAATCTTCTGGCGCGGTGGATGGAGCCAACTTGGACTCGTCCATTCCAACGGGAACCCCAGGCTTCTCAAATGTCAGCGGCGCCCAAAAAGTAATGTGATCCCAAAATCCTTTTTCACGTTGATAGGTTGGATAGAGATATTGCAACTCCTTGCGAAATGGAGTTTTGTTGGCTCGATACCAACTCAACCACAGGCGGCGATCAAGCGCGAAATCATGGTCCGTGAGAAGTCGAAGCGAGTCATTGGCAGCCAAATTCACTGCCAATTCGCGCTGATCAATCATGGCGCACAGCGCTTGAAATGAATCATCCGCGGCGTATTGGCCAAGCGCAATCGCCACCTCAATCCGCACCGATGAATCTTCGTTCTCGTCAGTGCCGCGCGAGCAGAGAACAGCGGTGACTTTGGGATCGTGAATTCTTTGCAGCGCTTTTGCGGCGGCGACTTTCACTTGGATATTTTTATTTTGCAATTGTTTGCTAATCAAATCAGCGTCGGACACTTCGCCGTGGCGCGCCAACGCGTCAAGCGCGCTTGCCTTCACAAGTGGATCCGCGTTGTCCTCCACATACAGCCGATACATGCTGAGATACGCCGGACTTCCGCCCCACGGCGCGTTGGCCAACAACACAGTTCCACGCCGTTGATTTTCCGCGTCGTATGGATCAAGCGCCCATTGCGCGGCTTGGGCAGGCGTTGGTGGTGAAAAAGAACTTGACAGGCTTGCGAAATCGCTTGACATGGAATCGCAGCGTGCCAGCAACCCCGCCGTGAATAGTGAAATTATCGTCAGCGCAATATTTTTTATAAATGTGGGGCTAGACAAAATACTTCTAGACAAAATATTTCCAAACCACAATTTCACATTGCATTTCACGGCGGGCAGTATAAGGTTGCGCATGCCTTGCGCCGTCAAACTTCACGCCTTTGAACTGGGTCGCTGCCAAACCAACGCGTATGTAGTGGAAGTGCCTGCAAATGCAGGGCAAAACACTATTTCTGCATGTTGGGTGGTTGATCCGGGCGAGTCTCCAGAGCCCTTGTTGAACTTCTTGCGCGACAGGGGTTTGAAACCCAAAGCCATTCTTCTTACGCACGCGCACGCCGACCACATCGCCGGTGTGGACCAAGTCCGCGCCATGTTTCCAAAGATTCCCGTGTTGGCGCACGCGCTTGAACACGAATGGTTTCAAGATCCGCAACTCAACTTGTCGCTCTTCATTGGCGAGCCCGTGTCCGTGTCCACGCCAACGGGCACGCTTGCGCATGCGCAAAAACTTTCGCTGGGTGGAATTCAATTTCAAGTTCTTGAAACGCCCGGCCATTCGCCTGGCTCGGTGACGCTGCATTGCCCAAGCGAAAAGTTCGCAATTGTGGGCGACACGCTGTTTCAAAACTCAATTGGTCGAAGCGACTTTCCAGGCAGCGATTCCGATGTGCTCATGCATTCAATCAATCAAGTGCTTATGACATTGCCAGGCGACACGGCCATTTATCCCGGCCATGGTCCAAGCACAACCATTGACAAAGAGCGTCGAAGCAATCCGTTTCTGCGCTAGCAACCACCGCGCCAATTATGGACGCGGCGTTGATTGCGCAGGAATTGCCTTGTTTTGAGAAGTGGGGGGCGTGAGCGCCGGCGCCCAAAGCGGATTCTTTTGTTCCGTCTTTGCGGAAGCGGGTTTCTCAACGGCCATTTCACTTTTGCGCGCCGCGATCCATTGTGTCATGCGCACGCCAAGCACATCAAGGGGCAGGGCGCCATCGCGTAAGAGCGCGTCGTGAAATGCGCGTAGTTGAAATGTGTTTGCAAGTTCCTGTTCTGCCAGCGCGCGCAAGCGGCGAATTTCCAACTCGCCCAATTTGTAGGCGCACGCTTGGCCAGGCCAACTGATATAGCGATCCACTTCACGGTCAATGTTCAACTCGCTCAACGCGGTGTTGGCGCGCATGAACGCCACGGCTTGGTCGCGGCTCCAACCAAGCGCGTGCATTCCAGTGTCCACCACAAGCCGACATGAGCGCCACATTTCATACAACAAGCGGCCAAAATCGTTGTACGGATCGTCGAACAATTTCATCTCAATGCCAAGACGTTCCGCGTACAAGGCCCAGCCTTCCACGAACGCTGTGAAGCCCATGTCGCGGCGCAATGTGTGGCGCTGCGGTAACTCTTGCGTAAGCGCAATTTGCAAATGATGTCCCGGCACCGCCTCATGCAACGCCAGCGGAATCATTTCATATTTTGGCCGCTGATTCAGCGCGTAAGTATTGGCGTAGAACCATCCAGGATTGCCCGAATCCATGCTTCCTTGCTGGTAATACGCGGTGGTTTGACTGGGCGCCATGAACCGAGGAATCTCGCGCACGCCGTAGGTCAGGCGCGGCAACGTTCCAAACAGCTCTGGCAAGTGCGCGTCGATTTGTTTGCAAATGTCACGGTAGCCGCGCAGCAATTCCTCGGCGCTTTGATAATAAAATCGCGCGTCGCTACGCAAATATGCCGTGAAGCGTGCGAACAATTCTTCGTCGCTGAGCGCGGTGAGCGCGGGGTCTTTGGCGAACCAATCGGTCTTGCGAATCACCACCAACATCTCCGCGTGAATGCGCGCCATCTCCGACAATCCCAGCGCGTGAATTTCTTTGGGCGACAGTTTAGTGGTGGTTTGTTGATTCAAACGAAATGCGTACCACTCTGGTCCATTGGGTAGGGCTGCGCAGGCAATGTCATCGCGGCAATTGGGCATATAGCGATCACGAATAAAATTACGCATGGTCGCCATGGACGCCAGAATTTTTTCTATCGCCTTGTCCGCTCGTTCCAACAATTGTGCGCGCATTTCCGGGGTCACATCTGGGTACTCGCGTAAAAAAGGCGCGCGCAGCGTGTCCAACTTTCCATCGATCACGGCCGCAAATTGCGCGTCAATTCCCTGCAAAATCACTTTGGCTGGCGTGATGTGTTGGCGCAATCCCTCCTCCAGCAACGCTTCGTCGTCGGCAAGTTGCTTGGGCACTTGCTCTAAACGCGCGGCGTGCGCTTGCAAATCATTGGCGCGCTCAAACGGCATGAGGTCGCACATTTGCGCAATGGATTGTTGAGGTCCACCAAGCGGGCCAATCACAAGCAAGTGCCCAAGAAACTTTTGCGCCTGCACATCCAAAGACAGATCGCGAATGACAAGATCAAGGTCAAGTAATTCAGAATCGCTGAGCCCTTCTCGCGGCACTGTTTGCAGCGCCTTCAATAAACCAATTGTCTCTTTGTCACGGCGCGCGATAGCAGCCGCGCTATGGTCGCTGATTCGCAACGCGTCGCCTGGTCTTCCGTTGGCTATTGCCTCCATTGGGTCTTCGCGATCGCGAAAAGTTTGAATGGCGTCAAAGGCCTCGCGCAATACAGCGGAGTTGGTGGGGGCGGGCAGTTGTTGAAGTTTCGGTTCTGGTTTCAGCTCTTGTTTTTCAATAGTCTTCGCATCGATCGTGGAGTTGGAAGTTGTTTGCGACATGCAAACGCTTTGGCCACCCATCACAATCATCCACCCAAACACAATGTGCCAACGGTTCGCATGCGATCGATTCTGAAATGTCATGGTTTCAAAGTATCAGGTGCGTGCTTGATATCGCGCAATGAAATTCCGCTTGCAAATTCAACGCAAATACTTCTTGCAACGCATTCCTCATTCGCGGCTATATTCTTGCCCCCTCACATGAGCATTCTTCCACAAGAAACCCAGCAAGGTTACACCCCGCCATCGGTGCGCCAGTTTGGCGTTTTCCTTGACAACAAGGTTGGAAAATTGCTTGATCTTCTACAGAAGTGTGACGATCAATCAGGTCTGAATTTGGCGGCCTTCAGTATTTTGGATTCAAGCGATCACGCCGTCGTGCGGCTTATTTTCAACAATGCCGACGCCGCGCGCGTGGTGTTACGCGCCAACCACTTCACATTTAGCGAAGTTGATTTGTTGGTGGTGGAATTACCCGAGGGTAAAAGCCTGACCAATTTATGCCTGCATCTTTTGGGCGCGGAGTTGAATATTCGCTTCGCCTATCCAGTGATGTTGCGCCGGCAAGAGGCGCCAACCGTAGCCATTGCTGTTGATGACCTCACGCTTGCCGGTCAGATTCTTCTTCGCAAAGGTTTCAGACTTCTTGGTGAAGAAGATTTGTCGTAACGACCCTGTCCAGCTTTGTCCCGATTGTTCATTGCACAAATTTAAAAGAGAGAACCACCATGTCACGAATAGTCCGCCTCAACGCAACTGGTCCAATTAAAATAGTTCCTCAAGACAAGCCCATCTTTATTTGCGCATGTGGTCTCACAAAAAACGCTCCATTTTGCGATGGCAGCCACAAAAAGTGCATTGATGAACCTGAAGGAAAGTGCTTTACATACAACGCGGACCAAGTGCGCACCGAAGTCGCCGAGTAAATAAGGCATCGAAGGTGAGTGCTGCGCAAGAAATTGCGCATGGCTTGCTTTGGGAAAATATCCAAAGAGACGCGGCAGGATCAGCCTGGATACATGGCCGAAGTTTTTTCCGTTTCCCACACGCGAACTCGAACAAGCTCGCCTCCTAAAGCCTTGATGGGTTGGACCAACCAGTCATGGCAAACCTGCGCGATCATTTCCACGCTTGGATTGTGATTGGCAAAAATAGCGACATCGGAGTTCAAATGTTTGTGATCAAGTTGTTCAATCACATTCTGGCGCACCACTTGTTCCAGTTGATCAACCCGAACTTTGGGCGGATCTTGAATCAGTGTGCGCACCGAAACTTCAACACGATAATTGTGGCCGTGACCGGCAGCATTGTTGCACTTTCCAAAAATCTTTAAGTTGGTTGCGGCGTCAAGATCATCGCAGTGCAAGCGGTGGCTAGCGGCAAATTCAAATGACTGCGTCATGGTGGCGTGGTTGGGCATGGAAACCTCGTAGAAGAATGAAAGAAAGTCGCTTTGTGTAAGCGTGATGGATTGCAACGGAAACGGCAACTCTTTTTTTAGGGCCTCGGCCACAGGCTTCAAGCACAATTCCTGGGCCCCGCCACCACGAAACGACTTGTCAATGAAAGGCAGGGCGGTTCGCCGGGCAATTTCATCTATTTCAGAGATGGAAATGAGATATCCCGTGCGTGGGTCGGGCTCCCCAGCGATCACAATTTCCAAGGAAACATGGGCATGCCAGCCTTTGGTGCTTGGCCATGCGGCATATGCGTTGTTTTTTGGGGAACTAACTTCAGCCGGTAGCGTTGGAGACAAGGCAAATCGAACGGTTCGGCTCAGCAGCATTTCCCAAGGTTAGCCACGCAACTCACGCTCCGTGTCATTTATTCAAATATGCATATTTCAGAATGAGATCTTTCGAGTCATATAAGTAATGTGGCCAAAGAAAATTTTCGCGGATATCAAGAAATTTCAAATAATCTTTAAAAAAAATGTAATTATGTATGGTCAGGATTGATTCCTGCTACATATAAGTGTAGAGTTCGTTCATTACCAAGCCCCCGGAAGGGCTCAGCGTGAGGCTTGCCTCCGCTGGGCCTTTTTTATTTGCCTATGCAATTTCTTTAAAAATCTGGCAAGTCGGTCAAATTTCGAAGTGACGTTTGCGCGGGTTACGATCGTGTTCAACTCATGGCATGGCAATCCAAAATACGGTCGGCACTTTGCATTGCGTTGGCAGCAGCATGTGGTTGCGTTGCGCCCACACAGGTGGGCGTTGAGAAGTCTGACATTGAATCACCTGCAAAATTCGCAGCACCCATCAACAGTGCAGGTCGCCCCGATACGAAACTAGCCAATGGACTTTCAATCAACCAGGACACGGGCGAAGTTTTTGTAAAGGGAAACGTTGCACTTCGGCAAGGTTTCTTGGAGCAATTGGTGTGCTTCAAGGGAACGCGCGAGCATGAGTCATTGGTCGTGGTCAATGTTGCAGCGTCGCACATTCACGCAGCGCTCTTGGCCGTGGGCGCGCGCGCTGGTCACCCTGGAATTTGGAGTCGCGACAAGGCGACGGTAAACGATTTGAAACTTGAGCCGCCAACTGGCGACATCCTTGGCGTGCAAGTTGAATATGTATTGGATGGTGTCTCTCACCGCTGCGATTTGGGCGAGTGGATAGAGGACGCGCGCCATCAGGAAAAATTCAAGAACGCTTCTTTTGTATTTGCGGGCAGTCGCTTTGAACCTGACGGCCGCGGCGGGCAGCGCTATACGGCGGATGTCACAGGTAGCACCGTTGGACTTGTCACCTTTGGCGATGAACTGATCGCCTACGCGCAAGTGATTCCTGATCAGGCGGAAATTTCGCAACCGCGTTGGCAAGCCAACACCGCGCGCATTCCCGCGCAAGGCAGCGATGTGGTTCTGATCTTGAAGCCCGTCAAGCCGTAGCATGTCGCCATGCGAATTCTTGGAATTGATCCTGGTCTGCGGCGTACTGGATATGCGTGCGTCAAAATAAGCGCGCGCAGCGTCGAGCCAACGTTGATTGAAGCGGGGGTGTTGCGCATTGCCACAACGGGTCCACTGCATGCGCGCTTGTTGCAAATTCGCACTGAATTGCTGGAAGTTTTGACTGATTTAAAGCCTGATCACGCCGCTGTTGAGACGTTGTTCAGCCATATCAAGCACGCGCAGACCGCCATCATCATGGGGCATGCTCGCGGAGTGTTGCTGGCCACATTGGCTGAAAAGCATTTGCACATCACGGAGTTCGCGCCTAAAGAAGTCAAGCGTTCCGTCACTGGCAATGGCAACGCCACCAAGGAACAGGTTCGACGCGCGGTCATGGCGCAATGCGGATTGCGCACGCTCAAGGGTCCGCACGACGCTAGTGATGCCATGGCGATCGCGTTGACGGCGGCGCGTCGACTTTCGCTTGACAGCAAATCCATGTGATCAATTGTCGCAGTTCACGGGTTGTCCATGACGGGCAAGTCCCGCTAATCTCAAGAACATGTCCGCAGGAAATCTTCTGATTCAATGTCGGCGAATTCCATCGGATCAACTCACGCCCGTGCTTGCGTACCGCAGGCTTGTGGCCCCAGATGATCGAAACGCGCCAAGCTTTCTGTTTGAAAGCGTGGAGCAAGGCGGAAGTATTGGCCGCTATTCCATGTTGGGTGCGCGACCAGTGCAAGAAGTGGTGGCCAAAGAAAACACGGTTGAAATTTTTCGCGACGGCAAGAGCGAGAAACGCTTTGAATGCGCCGATCCGCTGCAAGTTCCGCGCGACATTGCGGCGGCGTGGAAACCATTTTCACGCGGAGCGTTGCCTGGCGCATTTCACGGTGGCTGGGTTGGATTTCTTTCCTTTGACGCGGTGCGTTGGCTTGAACCCAAGGCGTTAAGTTTTCTGAACGCGCCCAAAGACGACCGCAAACTTCCAGACATGCACATGGGTTTGTATCGCCAAGTGGTTGTGTTTGATCATTTCACGCGAACACTTGATTGCGTGGTTGCGCAGTCGCTTGATGAGCATGGCTCAGAAGCCACTGCGCAAACAGCGGCCGACGCCGCTCTTGAGCAACTGAAAGCGGATTTGCTTCATCAGCGACCCGCGTTGCCAACTGGTGAAATACAAATGGATCTTCGCTCAGCGCCCAAGCCGCCCGCGCGTAGTTCCATGACGCGCGCGGAATTTGAAAGCGCGGTGGTGAAAGCCAAGCAAGCCATTGCCGCGGGCGACGCGTTTCAGATTGTGCTTTCGCAGCGGCTTGAACGTGAAACGCACATTGATCCCTTTGAGTTATACCGCGCGCTACGCATTGTGAACCCCAGTCCATATCAAGTGTATTTGCAGGCTTCAGGCTGTATTTTGGCGGCTTCAAGCCCTGAAATTCTGTGCCGAGTGCGTGATCGAATTGTGGTCAATCGCCCGCTTGCTGGCACGCGTCCGCGCGGCGCCACGCCGGAACTGGACACTCAACTTGAAACAGAATTGTTGGCCGATGAGAAGGAGCGCGCGGAACATGTCATGTTGGTTGATCTTGGCCGCAATGATCTTGGCCGCGTGTGCGAGGCTGGTTCGGTGCATATTGATCGCTGCATGGATGTCGAGCGCTACAGCCATGTGATGCACTTGTCTTCAACCGTCTCGGGCACGCTTGAAAATAAATTCAACGCCTGGGACGCGCTGCGCGCCACGCTTCCAGTTGGAACTGTTTCAGGCGCGCCAAAAATTCGAGCCATTCAAATCATTGACGAACTTGAACCTGTGCGTCGTGGTCCCTACGCCGGTGGAATTGGTGTGATTGGTTTTGATGGCTCCATGGACATGGCCATTTCGCTGCGCACCATGGTCATGCCAACAAATCGCAAGCTAGGCGATCCGTGGACGGTGCATTTGCAAGCCGGCGCTGGCGTGGTTCTAGACAGCGACCCAGCCCTTGAATGGCAGGAAACAATGGCAAAAGCAGCAGGTTTAGGGCGCGCCATGGATTTGGCCGAGGATATTTTTTCACAATAAAAAAATTCACATGGCTGAGGGAGTTTCAGCGCGCACCTTATCGGCAAGCGCCATCGCCATTCGTTTCACCCCATCGGCCAACCACCAAATCGCAATCACGCCCATTCCTGCGGAGGCAAGAATGGCGCCAGCTCTGAGCAGCGGTTCCATATTCATGTCCGTCGTGGGTGTTGGCACAATCACAAGAGCAAGGCGCACGGCTAGGGCAAATCCAATCATGCACGCAATAAGAGCTTGAGTCACTCGCATCCAAGTCTCTTCAATCCAAAGCGCAACCGCGGACACCACACGTGTCGTGATCACAAGTTCGCCCACCAATAGCAGCAGCCACATATTTTTAATCTGAATAAAATAATTCAGGGCCTGTTCATTAAATACAGGCTCACCGCTTTGCAGCAGTGCCAAGACTGCCACAACAATGCCAACGATTGCGGTGATGAAGTTCACGAACTGCCAGACGCGGATCATCATGGGAATTTGAAGCCCGCCAAATTGAAATCCACGGTTCATTTCGCGAATACCAATAAAGCGAAACCAGCAACTGATCGCCAAAATAAATACGGCTACGCCCCCAAATTTTGGCCACCACATGGCTCCAAGTGCCAGTGGCAATGTGAGCCAAATTCCCATCGTGAATGTGCCACAAGCGGAGATAAAGCTTGCAATCGCTTTGGTCTTGGAAAGTTGTTCGGGCAGGGATTTCCTGTTCAATTTCATCGAAGATTTCCACCACAGAAACTGTTTACGGACCTAGGATATTGAACTTCAAGTTGCGACTAATCGCTATTCACATTCAATTTGAAACAGATCCCTTTATTCGCAACAAGTCGCAAGTCTTAGTCAAACAAGTCCGAACTCAGTCTCAGTATATGAATAGTTCAGCGTCGCTCAACCTTTTGTTCCAGCAAGGAATTTCAATTACATGAAGTCTCAATTTAGAATCGTTGTCTGTGGCGCGCTTATCGCAACTTTTTCTCTTGCCACAACGTCGTTCGCGTTTCAAGCGGCCACGCCAAACGGCAATGTCACCACATGGAGCGACTCCGCATGGGACGCGGCTCGTGGTGCTGATCAAGCCGCATTTGATAAAGCGATTTTAAACGCTCCAACAAGTGACAGTGGATCCCTGAAAGCATTACAAGAAGCGATCGCTGTCAATGCGGCGCACAAGGCGGAGCAGGAAAAGGCGCGCCAAGAATCCATCATCACGCGGCGCAAGGAAATTGTGGATTCATTAGCCCAAAAGAATTTGACAAAAGCCATGGTTGCCGCCGCAAATTTGAAGTTTTTGTTGGACAACGAAGCGTGGAAACTAGAACTGAAAAGCGACGCTATTGTGCAACTTCAAGCCACGGGCCAGGCGAACTATCAAGAGGCGCTGAAAGAATCCGATTGGCTGCTTGCGCAAGAAATGTTGTTCCGTTTACGCGCGCTGCATGAGGACGGCGGCGATCCAGTGGAGTTAAAAAAACTCACTGATGAATTGGATGATTGCGGAGACCGTGTTCAACTGTTGGCGGAATATGCGCCGAAGCATTTGTATGACTTGCGCAAAAAACAAAATGAACGCTTCAAGGCCATGGAGGCGCTTGAGCCCAAGGTGGAAAAGAAACCTGGCGCCAGCGATGAAGTAGCGCTTGATCCCAACGATCCCGAAGGTCAGTTGTCCACCAAGGCCGAGGAAGTTTTCCCTGAGTACAACCCAGTCTTAATCGACAGTTGGAAGGATCAGTTTCAAGGCATTTCATTGGGAATGTTGAAAGAAGGTTTGCGCAAAGCGGCCACCGAACATATTGAGAACGGTGGCTGGAAGCCCTTGCTTGAAGGTGGAATAGAGGCGCTGCGCTTGCTGGCGACCACTAATGAATGCCATGAAAGTTTCCCAAACTTAAGTGATGAAACCAAGCGCGCCGCATGGATCGCCGCCATCGATAAAGCGGCTGCAAGTGTTTCCGCCTCCACTCGTGAAACAGCCACCAGCGTGCTGTTTCGTGAAGTGATTGCGCAACTCATAGCGGCCAATGATGCCACGGTGACCTTGCCCGAAGAGGTTGTGTTCCATGAGTTTGGAGAAGGAGCAATGGGTGTTCTGTCCCGTCAATTTGAGGACAATTACTCGTCCATGATTTGGCCGGAGGCGTTGCGTCGATTTCGCCAACAAGTGGACGGCAACTTTGTCGGTGTTGGCATCATGATTCGCCATGATGAAAAACGCGACATTCAAATCATTAATCCACTAGAAGGTTCGCCCGCATCGCGCGCTGGTTTGAAGCCCGATGATCGAATCATTGCAGTCGATGGAAAAAGCACGACAGGGTGGGCGTTGAACAAAGCCGTCGATCTCATCACCGGTCCAGAGGGCGATTTGGTCACATTGACTATTCGCAGAGCCAGCCTGCCCGAGCCATTCGATGTGGCCATGAAGCGTGAGAGCATCAAGATTCGCTCCGTGAATGGTTGGAACAAAAAAAGTTTGACCGAAAGTGGAAATCCAACGTGGGAGTGGTACGTAGATCCGAAACTTGGAATTGCCTATGTGCGTTTGACCAGTTTCAACGAGGACAGTTTCGCGGATTTCTTGGTGGCTTTAAAAGAGATGCGAACGGAGCGCAAACTGAATGGCCTGATTTTGGATTTGCGTGGCAACCCAGGCGGACTTCTTTCATCCGCCGTTGATTTCTGCAACCTGTGGGTTGACAACGGAGTGCTTGTTTCCACGGAAAATCGATTTGGAATTACAACTTCCAGCAAAAGCGCGGAAGCCAATCGCGCCGAGTTGAAAGATTTGCCTGTCGCCGTGTTGGTGAATCAATCATCCGCAAGCGCAAGCGAAATTTTAAGCGGCTGCCTGCAGGCGTATGACAAGGCCGTGATTGTTGGTGAGCGAAGTTTCGGCAAAGGCAGCGTTCAAGAAGTGAATCCACTTGCGGATCGCGGCAAGCAAGCCGCCGTGAAAATCACAACGCAGCATTATGTATTGCCACCAGAAGTTACACAGCCAGACGGAACCAAGGGTCGTCTTGTCCACAAGAAGCCCGGTTCCAATGATTGGGGCGTGAACCCTGACCTGCGTGCCAAAATGACTCCGGACCAAATTGACAAGTCGAGCGAGTTGCGAATGAAGGCGGACTTGATTGTTGCCGCGGATGATCCAAAGGCGAAGCCAAGACCAAATCCTGACGACTTGTTCGCCAAGGGTTTGGATCCGCAACTTGAAATGGCGTTAATGGTCATGCGCGCGCGCGTAGTCAAGGACAGCGTAGTAACAGAAGTGGCTGGCGCGCCCAAAGCAACGCCAGAAACGGCCAATCCTTAAAGCCTAAGCAAGTGTCCCATGATTTCGGCAATGACCACGCGGCGACGTTCGCTTAACGTCACCAATTTTTCGTTTGAACCGAACAATTGGCTGAAATCTGAATGAATAAAAGTTCTCGTTATGCATCTTGCTTGAAAACGATTTCTCCCCTATAACGAGGGACTGTCTGCGGTTCCACGATAGATTCACCCCGCGGAAATTCATGTATGCCAACACCAACCACGAACGAAAATTCTGCGCATGATGTTCACGGCGGACTTCCCATTCCGCGTCGTGCCCCCAATCGCCCCGTACCAAACGCCGAGTTGTTGCGTGGGTGGTATCGCGAGCTGGTGCTTATCCGTGAATTTGAAATTCGTTGCATGCAGGCGTATCAAGATAAAAAAATCGGTGGCTTCTGCCACGTGTACATCGGTCAAGAAGCGGTGGCCGTTGGTTGCGTGGCCGCGCTGAAACCGCAAGACCCATTGGTCACCGCGTATCGAGATCACGGTCACGCGTTGGCGCGTGGCATGTCTTCGCGCGCGTGCATGGCGGAAATGTTTGGTCGTGTTGATGGTTGCGCCAAAGGCAAGGGCGGATCAATGCACATGTTCGACCGCGAGCACAATCTTTTTGGCGGCCACGGAATTGTTGGCGCGCAAACTCCCCTTGGAGCTGGCCTGGCGTTTGCCACCAAGTATGAGGACGAGGTCATCAACAATGGAAAATCTTCGCGTGTCACGCTGTGCTTTTTGGGCGACGGCGCGCTGAATCAAGGCGCGTTTCATGAGGCGCTGAATTTGTCCGGCTTGATGAATTTGCCCGTGATTTATGTGGTTGAGAACAACGGCTATTCCATGGGCACCAGTATTCATCGCGGCACAACGCAAAGCCACGATCTTTCATCCAAGGCGCTTGGATATGGAATTGATGCCACGGTAATTGACGGCATGAATTTGCTCGAGGTCTATCACGGCATGAAGGATGTTGTTGAGAAGTGCCG
>CAJACJ010000236.1 GCA_903938205.1 uncultured bacterium | reverse complement strand
GTGGTGGGCCGCTTGCATTACAATTTTGAAGTTGCGTAGTGGGCTCACAAATCAGTCACCCTACGTATAATTATTGAGAAAGGTTTTTCACTTCGTTTATCCAGCGAGCAGTTTCTTTTTGCAAACTGCGAAACAATTCAGCGTCCTTATTACGCTCCTCTTGCAGCTCTCGACGCCTTTTGAGAAGAGTTTCTGTGTCGAAACCAGAAAACCGAGATTGTTCTGCTGAACGAAGGATTGCGTCGCGAATAATTACGGTTTTCCCGCATATCCCAAACTGAAGGCCGAGTCTGCCCATTTCTGGTGATGCAAGGGTCATTCCTTGCGGAACCTTCATCAAATCCAGTGACATTGAAAACCGGTGCATATTGGTCGCGCATTCATACAAGGCCCACAACGTACGAGCGCTCACATCCTTCTCCCAACCAGCGAACTGAAAACTTTGTGACGCTAACGCCGGAATGACTTGTTTCCACAAAGATTCTCCGCCCTTTTCAAAAAAATCAAGGTCCTTCGCGGCAATTATTGGTTTTAAACAGCCATCATCCATCCACTTCAGGCGTGCATTGATGGGATACATGGCTAAACCGTTATTGTCACGAATCATTTTAATTGCTTCCATTTGCTGCTCGGAACTTTTAGAGAGCAGGCCGACCCACAATCTCGCAAGCTGCGCAGACTGCTCCTCATTAGCTATCGGTGCCATTACATTTTGAGGCTCCTTAAGACTTCTCACAGTCGAAACAGCTCCCACGCTCACATTGGGGCGTTTGAAACCCGGGACTAGGACCACAATCGCAACTAAAATAGTCACTAAGAGCGATATACCCCAAATTGGTTTTGTAAAAATCATGGGACCTGAAGCATGGGTGCACTCAGCAAACTTGGCCCGCACTTGTAAATACACTTACATTTTATAGACCCCGCTGCCAGGTTATTCATTTCTATGAAACAATCATTCCATTCTTGGTAGCAGGCAGCGAATTGCTCCAGATCTGGATCAGAAGCTTGGAGGACAGCTGCACATCCGTCCGCTTCCAAGCTTGCATTGCAACCATCGACTAAATTTTTGAGTTGTAGGAGTAAACCACCGCAATCGCGGGCGCATGCCCTGCATGGTGTAAACCAATCGATGACATCCTGCAACCACGCCAACCTCAACGCTGCTACGGCTGCGGCATGGTGCGACGGCATATCAGATTCCTCCAAACTGAGCGTGAGTGCGACGAATTCGTCAACATCAAGCACGCCGTCGATATTAATATCTGCAGAACCCACAAATGCTCGATGTTGGACATTGTCCTCATCGAACAGGTAGGGCGCGGACGATAGCGCATCCGTGAGATCCAACATGTCAATTATTCCATCAGGATTTGTATCTCCCCGCCATTGCGCCATCCAGACCGATCCGACTTCATCGGCTCTCTGGATCCCGACTACCTGGCCCAGCAGGAGCAGGCTCTCAGAGTCAATTACGCGACATTTCGTGATCCACTCACCTTCGGAAGTTTCCTCCTCCGTGCTTATGAGGATGGCACGCGATCCTTGCCATCCCAGTTCGTCGGCTACCTTGCAGTTCTCCCAAATAACTATTTCGTTCGCCCCTAATGTCACTAACCTCGTGTGCTCACTACTTTGAGACAAGACGAGTTCAATCCAGGGATTTTCATGGGTCAAGTTCGAAACCAACATCTCCGGCTGGCTGTCGCCATCCAGATCTGCAATGGCAACTGAATCGACCAGCAAAGGTTCGGGGTCTGTCGCTAATGCTGCACAGGGGCAGCCGCCCAGAGCAAACGCCGCAAGCAACATCATGGATTTGTCGCCAAGATTCATCATGATCAGAATTCCTTTTTGATTGTTGTTAACCCCGAATCGCCACCCAGGAATGCAAAGCATAAACCAACTTTAAATTTAGTCGCTCTCGCTAAAGTTGTCAAAATGTTGAAAAATTAGATTTTCAGACTACTAGTGCAAAAACTCGAGTTTATTGCTCTATTTTCACCAAGCCACGGTCGATACAACGCCCCACCATGTTCTTTGAAATCATTTGCCGCCGCGGAAGTCAAAGCTTTGGCAAAGGCAATTTCAAAGCGCTGTTTGAGTCGCTTGAGATGGAGCAAG
>CAJACJ010000235.1 GCA_903938205.1 uncultured bacterium | reverse complement strand
GGCTTGGAATGGCCTGAATTCCGATAATGCGCGTCCGGTACTCAGCCAAATCGCCACATTGAGGGGTGCGATCATTCTGTACCTATGCTCACGCTATGAAATTCACTCGACGGAAATTGATTTGGCTTGGACTTGCGTTGGCCGTTTTCGGCATGTGGTTTGTATTGACAGCCAAGACCGACTATCCGCCATTCGCCCCCAACATGCGCAAGGGCGAATTGTTTGTTATTCGCGCCGAAGCGTTGCACCCCACGCAGCAAATGGTTGGATTTCGAGAGGTTGCAAAGAAAGCAGAAGCATTCAATCGAATGTCGGAAGAAAAATTGAATGCCGAACTACAAGAAACCAATACGGTCATGGTCATTGGACCAGGGGGCATTCCTTATTTAACAGATGGGCACCATGCGGTGGGTTCGTTGTTGAATTCAAATCAGACAAATAAAAATATCTATGGAATAGTTGTGGAGAATTGGTCAGACATGGCTCCAGCCGACTTCTGGAAAAAAATGGTGGATCAAGGTTACGCGTATTTATTTGATAGTGAACACAACGCCATTGATCCAGCAAGTTTGCCAGCGTCGGTGAGTGGTTGCATTGACGATCCCTATCGCGATCTTTCCGCGGCGGCGCGTTTGGCGGGTGGCTATGCAAAAGATGTCAAGGTGTTTTATCAAGAGTTTATTTGGGCGGAATATTTTCGTCCATTGGTGAAGTGGGACAATTCAAACGATGCGGACTATGCGCGCGCTGTAAGGGAAGCTGCACAGTTGGCGCACAAGCCTGCGGCAGCCAATTTGCCTGGGTATAGCGCCACCCCATTGAAGCCAAGTAAAAATTAATGACGCTTGTTGCGTTGTGATTGCTCTAAGAAACACCAGCGGCGGGCCGCGCTTATCGGCAACAATCCGCCAGATAAACGCCTAATTTGCATAAGTTGAATGTCCCCGCGTCGCGTTGCGTGCGCAAATGAAATTATGAATCCAATGACGCAGCCAAGTTTCCATTTGTATGCCAGACGTGGCATTGCAATTGCATGTGCTTGCATGTGCGTTTGCTCGACTGCTTTGGCGCAGGTGTTTAGTGCATCCAACAGTGGGTCGCACTCCGCAAAAAGTTCAGCGCAAGGTGCTGGTCCGCAGAGTGGTAAAACAAGTGGCGCAAAAGGTGGCGCAAATGGTGGCAGGGGTGGGCCACCTAATGGCGGCGGGCCAGAGACCAGGACCACAAGTCCCGCAACGGGCAAGGACCCGGCGATTCAGTGGTACGCAACTTTGGAGCGCGGACTTGCAGAGGCCAAGCGAACCAACAAGCCAATTCTATTTGTCACGGGCGCCCCGCATTGCTCGGGCGTGTCGGGCATGTGGTGTCCTGGCAAAAAGAAAATTGACGATGGCTGGCTGACGCACAACGACATCATTGAAGTGGCGCAGAAATTTGTGTGCATTCGACTGACTTCGTATGAGTCGCAGTCGGAGGCCGCGTTCATTGAGAAGTTGCGCGGCAACCCTGTGAACACCGCGTTTGCCATTTTGACGCCGCAGGGCGAGCCCGCATTGAAAGTGCAGGGGCTGGGGCGCGGGCCAAGTGAATTGTTTAGCGACACCGCCGACATGGTGAAGCACATGAATGAAGTTGCGGCGAAGTTTGTTGCCACTAATGCGGCGCAAACTCCAATGTTGCCAGTGACGCTAAGCGCTAAGTTGGGGCTTGCGGTTGCGTCGGCGGATTTGCAACCGTTGGTGCTGGTGGTGGCTTCCGACCCTGCTGCACGCGCCGCGCTAGAAGCCAAAGTTGCAAAGCTTGCGTGGAGCAAAGACTTTCAAGGATTTTTCACGTACGCCAATGCCGCGAATACAAAGGCGCTTGTGTTGACAAGCGCCACGAATAATGGCGCGGCGAATACTTCGAGCGGCAACGCAGCGAACACCTCGGTCATTACCAAAGACAGCGTGTTGATTATTGAGCCCGACCTATTTGGCGCCGCAGGAAAAATTGTCGCGCAGATTTCCGCGGGTGATGTGGACACGCAATTGACTAGCGCCATGAAGAGTGCGCGGACAAATCATGTGCGCATGGAGAAGTCGCGCGAGCAACTCAAGCGCTTGGCGTTGGCGCAAGGCATTTACTTTGAAACGGGCATTCCTGTCAGCGGCAAAAGAGAAGCCGAAGATCGCGCCAAGTACAAGCAACAGTTGGACGCGCGCAAGAAGGCTTTGTAAGTAGCGCAATATTTTGCCGCACGCGTGGGCCGCGTATTTGTGCAGCGTGAACTGCATCGCTTGATTGTGGCTAAGTCGGTCAAAAAGAAGCGTTCACTTGCCAATTCATAAGTCTTTATTGGTCTATCGCAATTCGCTCAGCGCATTCTGAGTGCGCCATGTACGCCAAGTCATTTAAACCGGCATTTGAACAAGCAGAATCTGGCGTGAGATTTGCGAAACCCAACGCCGTAACCGCATTTTGAATTAAAACTTTTTTGTCTTAATGCCATTTTAAAGCATTAAGGCATATTCGCAAACTATTTATTAAATCTTTCATGTTGCTTGATCAAGGTCATATGTTTTTTACGTTTACATCTATGAGAAGAAGAAATGTTGGAAACCGTGGGAACGGCAACCAACAAATCCATTCCGTTTCGGGGCGATTCTTTCCGGGGGTCATAAACAACGACCATGAAAGAAACGCCAGATTGAAATTGCTCACGTTGAGCTCTTTCAATCACACCGCTGGCAGGCGTTTTCTGCCGTTTGG
>CAJACJ010000234.1 GCA_903938205.1 uncultured bacterium | reverse complement strand
CATGTCAAGCGCGTAGCCATCCTTGTGGCCAAGAGCCACGGTGTGATAGCGCACATCCACTTCGGGTTGAAAATCTCCCTCGGCGTTCATGCGTTGCTCCGCCATTTGCTTGGTCTCCAGCGTGACCACTTGCGGCGGCTTTACTTTGCCTGTCTCAAGTCGGCCAAAGTATTGCTCAATCTTCGCCTTCACATCGGCGGGTTTGAAATCACCAACAATGATGCCCACCAAATTATTTGGGCGGTAGTAGGTGTTCCAATATTCCATCGCGCCATCCATGGTGTAACTATTTAAATCGCTGGTCCAACCAATCACGGGCCAGGAGTAGCCGCTTGAAATCCAGAACATGGCGTCAAACTGCTCTTGAAAGCGACCGGTTGGTGTGCTTTCGGTGCGCAGTCTGCGCTCCTCATGCACCACGTCGCGCTCTGAATAAAATTCGCGGAACACGCTGTCCATCAAGCGGTCGCTTTCCATCCACGCCCACAATTCAAATTTATTCGATGGCACATTGATAAAGTAAAATGTGAGATCATTGCTGGTGAACGCGTTCATTCCGCTGCCGCCGGCCTTGGTGTAAATCTGGTCAAACTCGTCCTTCACAATGCTGGATTGCGCGGATTGCTCCAGTTCCAATTTGCCGATTTGTTTTTGAATGTCATCGCCTTGAGCTTTGCCGGCGTCCGTCTTGGGTACCGCGGCCAAATCCTTCTTCAATTTGGAAATCGCATCAGCTGATGATCGACCTTGTTGCTGATCCATGACCTTCTTCAATTGCGCGCGCAAGTCCTTCAACTCCGGCGTGTCGTTGTCTGGATTCCATGGATCATTAATTTCACCCTTGAAAAACCGGGTGTACTGCGTGGTCCACGCCATCTGATTAATTTGATTGCGCAGCACCTTTTGTTGCGCGCGGTACTCGGCGTCCTTCTGTGGATCGAGCGTGCCAATCGTGTTGGTTCCCTTGAACATCATGTGCTCAAAGAAGTGGCTGATGCCAGTGATGCCAGGTCGCTCATTCACCGAGCCAACTTTGGCAAGCCAACCCGCGGCGATGACATTGGGTTGATCGGTGCGCGGGATCAATAGAAATTTCATGCCGTTTGGAAGCGTGAATTCCTGAACATCCACTTGTTGTGCCGAAGCGGTTGCGGCGGCGACAAGAAGTGACGCAAGAACGAGCAGTTGTCTCATGGAAAGGTCCTTACTGAAAGTGATTGAATGTTGAAGAGTGAGGCGCCGAAATTGGCGGCTTTGGATGATATACGGACTTTCAATTTGTTTAATTTCAATTTCCTGCAAAAGATTCTTGGACAGAGCGCGTGGCGGGGGTATTCTTTCCACATGCTGAAGACCCAAATAATGGTGGTGATTTTCATCCTTCTTGGATGGGTCGCTTCGGCCTCCGCCCAAGTTCGAGTTATGCATTTCAACATCGCCGGCTACAAAGGTGACGATGCGGCAATGAAAGCTGTTCTTGCCGCCATGCATGCCGACGACAAAATGGGTTGGGCGCAGCCAGTGGATATTTTTCTTTTCAATGAGGTCACTACTACGGCATTGCCAAAAATTCTTTCCGCAGTCAATGCAGCGGCTCCAGTTGGTACGACTTATGCGCAAGGAACCTATACCTCCGCAAGTGGTGAAACTTCCGCTTCAGGTGCGCAGGCCATGTTCTATCGCTCCGACACGCTGACCGAAGTCACCAGCGGTCATGCAGATATTTTTTCTGGCGCAAGTCGCTACTGCGATCGTTGGCTTATGCAAATCAAGGGATACACATCCACGCTCTCTAAAATTTACGTATACGGCGCGCATCTCAAAGCCAGTACGGGAAGTTCCAACGAAGCGTTGCGCAACACAGGCATGAAGGCCATTCGCGCAAACGCCGACGCGCTTGGCGCGGGCATTCCATGTATCTACACCGGCGACTTTAATTTCTACAACAATACGGAAGACGGCTACGTAAGTTTAATCGCCGCGGGCAATGGTCAAGGCGTTGATCCATACGGAAATGGAAATTGGACCGGTTCAACAAATGCGTGGAAACAAACGCAAGCTCCAATGGTTGTTGGCTACAACGGCATGGTTGGCGGCGGTTTGAACGATCGATTTGATTTTATTGTTCCCAGTCTTGGCGCCGCTGATGGCCGCGGCATTTCAGCCATGATGAGCACCATGCGCGTGCCGGGCAATGATGGCAATCACTACAACATTGATATTAATGCGGGAAATAACACGTATTACCCCACAGAAATCACTCGTTCCAACATTCTCGCTGACAACTTAGGAATGGCAAGCGATCACATTACGCAACTGATGGAATTTCAAGTTCCAGCCAAAATGTCCGCGTCTTTGGTGAGCGCACCAACCCGTGTGATTAAAAGCGCGCTGGCTTCCATAGAAGTGAAAGTGCAAAATGTCGCTCCGTATTTCAATAGCACCGGCGTTGATCCATTGTTGTTCGCGGTGAATTGCACGGGCAGCGTCACTGGAACGGCATCGGGCACGGCGCCTTTGTTGCCAAGTTCAATCAGCAAATTTGTCACGCTCAACACAGCGATTGTTGGAACCGTCACGGGTTCCGTGAATGTCACCAGCAGCAACGAGGCGGTTGAAACACCTTCCATAGCGCTTCCAGTTTCCGCGCAAGTGGTTCGTTCAAGCAATCCAACTTTGGATCCAGTCGCAGATGTGGATAGCGTGACGTTGCTCCTTGATACTCAACCCGATCTTGGTTCCGTCACTGTTGACGCGGGCGTGCGCAATTATCTATTCGACAGCAATCAATCCAAATTGGATATTGACAGCGTTTCATTCACGGGAACCGCGGCTAGCCGACTTTCACTTGCAAGCGGTCTGGGCGCAAATTTAACAACGGGCACGCGCACTCTTCGCTTTGCGTTCAACACGGCGGGTCTTACGCCAGGTTCCTACTCCGCGGTCGCCACCGTGCGCACCAGTGATGAGGACATTCTTGGCGCCGCATCTCGAAACATCACTGTGAACTTTGACATTGCTGTTGGCTCAGGCGTCTTTGGCGATGTCACGGGTGACGGCGTCGTGGATAGCGGAGATGTCAGCGCGGTTCTGCTGGATTTCGGTCCTTGTGATGGCTGCATCACGGATCTAGATCAGAGCGGGGTCGTTGATTCAGCCGATGTCAGTATTGTCCTTTTAGAAATTTCTTAATTCGTGACGGGTGATGCCTTTGGGTGCATTTTTGATGCGCGCCATGTAGTTAACAACCGCGCTTGGATTGTTCGTGGCCGATCAAGTCGCGCCGCGGCGCTTAACAATTTCCAAATAAAATCCACATTATGAATTGACCAAACCCAAATGGTATTGGTTGTATTTGGATGCACAATTCTTTGATCGCCCAGCCATAGGGCGAAGCTCGAAACATCAAAGGATCATCCATGAAAATTTCACAAATCGTTCTTGCGCTCTCCATGAGTTCCGCCTCGCACGTCTTTGCGGGCGGACTGATTTTGAATGAGTACAACGGTGTAGGTTCCACCAAGTATCTCACCGAAGTCATTGGTGATACAGACAAGGGCGTTGACTCTTATTTTGGACGAGTGCTTGGCAATGGCGGCAATTGGGTTGAGTTCATTGTGACGCAAGATCATTTGGATCTTCGTGGTTACAAGTTGCTATGGGCGGAGACTTTGAACACCGCCACCGATGGAACAGATCAGTGGTACGGCAACGGCGCAGTTGAGCAAGGCATTATCACTTTTTCCAACAATGCAGTTTGGAGCGACATGCGCGCTGGCACCATTCTTACTGTGTGCGAGTTTGACGCGTCCAACTCCGCTGGCGGCAAGAATGACGACTTCACATTTGATCCATGCAACGGGGACTGGTGGATCAACGCCCACACCTTTAACAACCCAACGTATTTCACAACAACCACAAATAAAACGCTTGATGTTCCTGGCAATTTCAGCACGGGTAATAACGGCTGGCTCATGGAAATTCGTGACAAGAATGACAATCTTGTGACAGCAGGTTGTGGAGAAGGCGGCTCGTTGTATGGCGGTAGCGGCGTCAGCAGTACAGAGGTTGGCAAGTTGGAGGCTCAAGCTTCCGCTGATATCACCAATGCCTCATATGACGACGGTGACAACTCTTCGTTTGGCTCACCTAATTCTTGGAAAGATGCGATCTTTGTGACTTGCAAAGTGCATCAGGATTTTGCAACCATGCGTGCGCCAGTGTTGGAAGAGTGCGCTTCATGCACGCCAATTTTCTTGAATGAATACAACGCCGTGATTTCCACTGGT
>CAJACJ010000233.1 GCA_903938205.1 uncultured bacterium | reverse complement strand
TTTCGCCAAGTAACTGGCCAGCGCCTCGCGAAATAATTTTTCAGCCTCCGCTGTCTTGCCGCGCTCTTGCAACGTTTGCGCAAGATTGTTCATAAGCAACGCGGTCGTTGGATGATTTTCACCAGCGAAATTGCGCATAGTGTCAATGGCAAGGCGCGCATTGATTTCGGATTGCTCCAACTGATTAGATTCCATCTGAAGTACGGCGAGGTTTTGATAATCCCCCGCCACCGTGGCGTTGTTGTCGCCTAGCAACTCGCGGTCCATTTTCAGAGCTGCCTCCAACAATGGCAGCGCATCTTTGTAACGGCCAGCCGTTTGCAGAACAATGGCTAAGTTTCCAAGCGCGGTCGCGGTTTGCACTCTGTCCTTGCCCTGCAAGAATTGCGCACGATCATTGGCTTCGCGAATAAAGCGCTCCGCCTCTGGCATGTTGCCCTTGTCTTTGTTCACCAATCCGTAATTCATAAGCGTGGTCACCGCGGCCGGATCACCTGGCTGCCAACGCGGGCGCGATTCTTGAAGCACGACCTCGTACAACTTCAACGACTCGTCAAACTGACCGAGCGCTTGCAGCGCCAACGCTTTTTTTTCCGTTGCAACTACATACTCATGGCTTTGTTCGCCCAAGTTTGCGCGCGACAATTCCATGGCGCGATCAAGCAGCGGAAGCGCCGCCTCGGCTTGACCCACCTGCGTGAGTGTTCCACCAAGAGCAGTTGAAATGGCGATGGCTTCCGCGGCGCGCTCAGGCGGATTGGTCTTGAATTTTTGCGCCGCCGAAGTGAGCACTTCGCGCAAAGAAATATTTTCTGATCCACTCGCGCCAAATGGATCCGCGGCGCCAATTGTTTCCACCAAGAAGTTGGTCACAGCCATTGCGGCGTCTTTTTCTTCGGTAGCGCGGGCTGCGGAACGAATGCTAATAACCGTGGCTACTGACATGGCTGCCAACACGCTTACGATCGCCGCGACTTGCAAGCGCCGCCGCAACACAAATCGCTGAGTTTGATACAGCAAACTTGGCGGCCGCGCCTCCACCACTTCACCGTTCACATGGCGCGCAAGATCATCCAGCAATTCCGAAACACTTTGGTAGCGACGATCGCGATCAATTTCCAAACACTTCAACACAATCGCGTCCAAGTCACCGCGTAATTGCGCTTGCAGCATTTTTATAGTGATGCCGCGTTGCTGCGCCACTTCAATCGCGGCTTCGGGGTCTTCTTGAATAAGGCGCGCATAGCGCAGCGATGGACGCTCCGGCTGCGGCTCGCTTATGCGACCGTCCATTTCGCGCACAGGATCGCGGCGAACTGGACGCACTCCGCAAAGAAGTTCACCCAAAATAATTCCAAGCGCCCAAATGTCGCTGCGCGCGTCGGAGTCGCCACGAAATTGCTCCGGCGACATGTACGCCGGCGTTCCCAACGGTGTTGCGGCTTGCGTTGTCAATGAGCTCAACGGATCGGCGCCTTCGACGGCTTTAGCAATTCCAAAGTCAATCACTTTTGGAATGGCTTGATGATCTTCAAAACTGATCAAGATATTCGCGGGCTTCAAGTCGCGGTGCAAAATGCCGCGCTGATGCGCGTGAATGACGCCGTGACACGCGTCCATAAATAATTTCACCCGGGCTTGAATGCTTGCGCATTCCAAATCGCAATGCGCATGAATGGGAAGGCCCGCAACCAACGGCATGGCGAACCACGGTCGTCCGTCGGACGAAGTGCCACTTTCAAAAATCGTGGCCACATTCGGATGATCCATGAGCGCCATGGCTTGTTGTTCAGCGCGAAATCGGGTGAGAACAGCTTGGCTATCCATGCCCTTCTTCAGCATTTTGATTGCGGCAGTTCGCTTCACTGGCGTCTGTTGGGCGCCGAGATAAACAAACCCGTATCCGCCTTCGCCAAGCTCGCCAAGAATTTCAAATGCGCCAAGTTTCGCGGGCATATCCGGCTGTTCAGCGATCGCGCTGCCGCCGTTGCTTGTGGCGTGACTTTGAGTTAAATGCTGCGCTTCTTTGGTGAATCCGGATCGCTCGAGCCGTTCAAGAAGAAGTTCAAACGCGGACTTCATTGTGTCATAGTAACGCTCTAAGAAATTTTTTGTGACACAACAATTTCGCTTGAATGGAAATATTAATTATCAGAGTCAGCAGCTTGAATTTGTGAAACGCGACCCGACGGCCCAAATGAAATTGCCCAGGCATGTGGATGCGCCTCCGATGGAAAAAGCGCGCCCGTGGCCAGTGTGCTGAGATTGTCGCCGTATTGCCAGCGGTCCTCCGCCACAATCACCTCTCCGTCCACTTCCTTCGCGTCGTACTTGCTGCTTGGCGGACCAAGTAACGCTTCAACTTCTTGCTTGGTCATGCCGGTGTGCACCTTGCCCCAGTTATCCTGATACTTGGATTCACAACCTTGCGCGAAACACAGCGACACCATGAATACAAATGCAACGGCGCGTTGACAAAACCATGTTGCATAAAAAAAGTGCGCGGGCGTGCGCGGCGGAGTTGAAGGATGTGTCTTCATTTAAAAATTGTAACGATTGAATTTTCGCGTCGACAGCTTTCACAACATGTGCGCCGCGCATGCGCAGACACATAATTTCATTACACTTTTGTCAGTGGGTCATTATTCAACAACTCTGTACCGGGTGAAATTGCAAGATTCTCGTCGCCAAGACAAGCTGAGTTACACCCAAGTCATCGCCTTAATTCAAAACGGCGTGCTTGATCTGGACGATCACATTGCGCCATCTGGAACAGATGATTGGATGCACGTTTGGGAATTGCAGGATGCATTCGAGGCTTGCGTGGTGAACGCATACCGTCACCATGAAGAGGCCATTCGCAGAATGCGCCGCAGTATTGCTGGCAACTGGCTCACCGTGATGGAGTTTCGCGATCAACGCGATGCGTTATTAGCGCACGAGGCCGGAGTGAATGACAGCGCATGGCACGCGCGTCCAAGGCCGGACTTTATCAATGATGTCACTGGTCATGAACTGCACGCCGCCGCAGCGATTGGTGCGGCGCGCGAAGTGGAAACGACCACCAATACAAGCGGCCATGATGCGCAACATGCTGGCGCGAGCGCCGAGACGTTTCGAGAAAATATCGCGAAGATTCTGAAAGGCGATCTGCCAGAGTGGGCCAACCCCCACGCATTGCTGAAGTGCG
>CAJACJ010000232.1 GCA_903938205.1 uncultured bacterium | reverse complement strand
GGAGGACTTCAATCGATCCCGATCCGTGGTCAATTCAGTTTGCGTTGCGGCAAGAGCCTCCGCATCTTTCTTAGCGGTAGCCAATTGGGAGTTCAAATTTTTATTTGTATCTTTTATTTTCTGCAAATCGTCGATGGCCGCGGATGATTGTCCAAGAACGACAACAAACGCAACCATGAATGCAACGGTGGTCAGAACAAATACAACGAGTGTGACGAGGACGCCGGATCCGGCGGGACGAGTAGCCATTCGAGGGGGGGTCTCCCGGGCGAAATTGCCCGAAATGGCAGTGTGATGCTTGGAGCCGTTCTCGTCAAGAGGAAAATGGAAAAGCCACTTGCCTTTCTTGTTGAAATTGGCGATACTTCTCGACCCATCGGAGAACCAATTTGCCAAATAGTAAATCAGCTGAAAAAAGAGTCCGTCAAAATAAGAAGCAAAACGCCGTCAATAATCACCGCAAGCGGTTGATTAAAGAAGGCACCCGTCAATTCATGTCAGCCCTTCAAGCGGGTGATGTGGTCAAGGCGGAGCTTGAACTTCGATCTGCCACCGCGATTTTGGATCGCGTCGCTGGCAAGCGAACAATTCATCCGAACACTGCGGCTCGGCGTAAAAGTTTGTTGGCTCGCAAGTTGAACGCACTTCGTTCACCAAAGGCGGAGACCGCAACGACCAAGCCAAGCAAGTCAAAGGCCAAGACCAAGGTCAGTAAGACCGCTTGAGAAAAGCCGCAGCTCGCGGCGTTTCTTCACGCGTGAAGACTGCGACCCAGTCCCGCTTTACTTCGCGATTTCATTACGCAGAGGACTCAAATCGTCCGCTGGAAATTCTTGCGTTCTTAACGCCCCTTGTCGCATTCTATGAATGTGGCTTGGTGTTCTGGTTGCGCCATGATGAAATGGTTTTGACCAATCGCGCGCACAGTGGCTTGGTGAATTTTTTCAGGCTCTTTGGAGTGCGTGCGGAGGATTTGCATGTGTCCGCAATGTCGTTGCCATCCGTGGCGTTGATATTGACTCTGTTGATTTGGCAAATCGTGGCGGGGTTGCCGTGGATTATTCGTTGGCGCACCATTGCATTCATGTGGATGGAAAGTTTCGCACTTGCCGCGCCGCTGTTGGTTGTTGCGGCGGTGATTGGCCGCGCGCACTTGCTCATGGGTGCAAATCAAGTCAGTGAAGATTCCATTCGTTCGCTTGATATTGTTGGGCGCGCTTCCATGGCGGCTGGCGCGGGTATTTATGAGGAATTACTTTTCCGAATGGCGCTCATGGGCGGCCTTCATATGTTGCTATTTGATGTGGCCAAAATGAAAGAGCGCAACGCCTGGTTGATCGCCCTTGTGGTGAGCTCGATGTTGTTCACCGTCTATCACCCCATTCGCGATGTCACAGGCGCGTTGCAATGGGGGCGCGTTATTTTTTTAATGCTGGCGGGTAGTTGGTTTGGAGTTGTTTTTCAGCTGCGCGGTTTTGGCATAGCCGCGGGTACGCACGTCGCCTACGACGCTACGGCGTTGTTGTTTATCAGTTAGTACGCGGCTAAAATTCAATATGCAATTGATCGCGAATGCGCATTACGCGCATGGAATGAATCGCTTGATGAATTCACGACGCAGTTCCAATTTTTGCGCCGATTGCGTTACTCTTGCCGCATGCGCGAGGCCGCTTCCCCAAACAACATTCAACTTCTCATTTTGGACTCCGACGGCGTGTTGACTGACGGCGGAATTTTTGTCGATGATCGGGGCACGGAAACCAAGCGCTTCAATGTGCGAGATGGTTTTGCGATTCGCGCGTGGCTTGAGGCCAAAAAAGAAATCGCGGTGATTACGGGTCGTGGCGGGTTGGCGCTGCGGCACAGGCTTGATGGACTTGGCGTGAAAAATTTAATTTCCGCAAGTGGTCCCAAGAAAAAAGTTCTGGAGGATCTTTTGAAAAAATTTGGAGTTGACGCGCAACATACCGCTGCGCTTGGTGATGACTTGCCCGATCTGCCCATGTTGAAGATGGTTGGATTTCCAATGGCCGTCGCGGATGCAACGGATGAGATCAAGGCGGTGGCGAAGTGGCACGCCACAAAAAATGGCGGATACGGCGCCGTGAGGGAAGCTATTGAATTTTTACTGAAATCATCGGGTGAATGGGAACGCGCGGTCGAGGGTTGGGGCTGATGTCTTTGCGGCGAAACCGTGTGTTGCCTTGGATTGCGGCGGCGGTTGGAATTGCCATTGGACTGATTGGAATTCTGATCGCGTCGCAAGTGGGCGACGCGCCGTCATCGGCCAAGCGAACACCGCGCATTGTTGACGCAAAAGATATTCCCAGACCGGATGCGTTGACGAAAGAAGAATTAAATAGCACGACAAAAGTTCTACAAGCCGATCAGATATCCCTGCAATCAGGCGCTTGGGTGCAAGTGGCTGATGACAAGGGACGACTTGAGCAGCAATATCACGCCGCGCGAATTGACCCCGAGCCTGACAAGTGGTTGCGCATGGAAGCGCCCCAAGCCGTCATGTTTCCTTCCGGTGGTCGCATGGTCACCATGAGCGCGGATCATGGACGCATGCGTGTTCCCAAGCGCGCGCTTGAAAGCGGGCAACTTGAGGGACATGTTGTGATTCAGGTTTTCAAACCAGTGAATGGCCGCGAGATTGATCTTGCAAAAGATCAACCGGCCATCATTATCAACGCGCCTGAAGCCACATTTGACAGCGTGCTTGGTGAAATTCGTTG
>CAJACJ010000231.1 GCA_903938205.1 uncultured bacterium | reverse complement strand
CCCCGAACCAATCATCATTGCAGCCGCCACAGGTAAAGGCGCTTTGCGCATGCCTGGCGCGCAGAAACTCTCGTTCACACCATTTGCGCTCGCCAACTCCGGCGTGCTCAGCGTGTCCTTGATTCCAGAGGACGCATTCACAACAGATGACCACGCCGTGATCGCCATTCAGGATCAACAGGCAGTTCGCATTCTGTTGGCAGGTCATGATGCCGCAGTGGAATCTTTGGTTGAGAGTTTGCCAGGCGTCCTTGTGCAGCAAATTTCTTGCCAAGATTTTAGTCAGCGCATTGTGGCGGACGCGAATTGGACGGAGTCATTTGACGTGGTGATCTCTGTTGATTGCGACCTACCAACATTGACCGCGGGACGTTGGTTGATCTTTGGCAAGCCGCCTGCAATCCCAAGTCTCAATGCCTATGGCGAGCAGCCAAGACAAGCTGTCCGAACTTGGAAGAGCGACCACAAGACAATGACGCAAAGTCAATTTTCAGATCTTGTTGTCGATCACGCCGCGGCCATTGCGCCAACAAGTGAGTGGACCGCGTTGCTGGAAGGTTCAAAGGGGCCGCTGATTGTCTCGGGCCGCACGGACAATGCAACGGTGATGTACGTCGCGTTTCTTCCCATGGATTCCAACTGGCCCTTTCAAAGAAGTTTTGTCAATTTCACAGGGCAATCTATTGAATTTCTGGGAGCGCTTGGAAGCGCCGTCACCAGTGAATCTTTGGAGCCGGGCGCCACATTGCGCATGCGCGTGCCTCGCGGTTCGACGCAGGTTGTTGTCACCACTCCCAACGGGGATCGTGTCGCTCAAAATCCATTTGACGGCGAACTGGTCTTCGGTCCCTTGCGCAATGTTGGTGTGTACAAGGTTGACTATCTCGATCCTTCGGGCAAGAACAAATCACGAGTGTTCGCGGTCAACTTGACTGACGCGGCGGAATGCAATGTCGAAGCCGCTGAGCAATTGAACATTCCTGGCGGCGAACTTCAACCCAAGGCGATCGGATTTTCAACGCTCGCCATTTGGCCGCTGGTGGTCATGGTTGTGCTGGGTCTGCTCATTGTGGAATGGTTTATTTATTATCGAAACGGAGGTGCTGCATGAGTGCGCTGACATTCAAGTATGAACATCGTGGGCAGTATGAGTCGCTGATTGTCAGTGGCGGTATTGATGTTCAAACATTTCCGCTGTTCGAGGCGGTCTTGGAAAATCTGGCCGCAAATGGAACAGGCGTGTTGGACATTGATTTGCGCGATGTGGATGTGTTCACTTCACCAGGGGTAGGAGCGCTTGTGATGTTGAGCGCGAGCCGACGGGGGCATGGCGGAATTATGCATCTCATTTGCAAGCCCGACGGAGCCGTGGCCCCCATCATTCGAAGATCTAAATTAGAAGGGGTTTTCAGCCTGAAATTACTGCCGGCCGACTAACTCGCTGGGGCGCATGCATGGCTCGAAAAAAATTCGCCAGTCGCGCGTCTCAAGTCGTATGATCAAATTATGAACGCAGACCGCATCGCACAATTTGAAAAAATGGCCGCCGCCGATCCCACAAACGAGATGGCACACTTCAGTTTGGGAAACGCCTATTTGCAAACGCAGCGTTTCGCCGAGGCCTCTAAAAGTTTGCAACGCTGCCTGGAACTTGTTCCCGACATGAGCAAGGCGTGGCAGTTGTGCGGTCAAGCGGAAATTGGCGCGGGTTGGACTGACCGCGCCGTCGTCACGCTGACTAAGGGTTATGAAATTGCGGCAACCAAGGGTGATCGCATGCCGCAGCAAGCCATGGCGGAATTGCTTCGATCAATCGGCCGCGAGCCACCGAAAGTTATTTCTCCCTCGGAAGAAGAATCCGCCGAGCGTCTGCGATCATCCGGAACATTTGTGTGCGCGCGTACAGGTCGACCTGGCACTCAACTTGAAACCTCGCCCTTGCGTGGCCCCGTGGGCGAGTGGATACAGAAAAATATTTCCGCCGAAACGTGGAAGACTTGGATTGGTCAAGGCACCAAGGTCATCAATGAGTTACGCCTGGATTTCTCGCGCGATAAGGATCAAGAGGTCTACGACCAACACATGCATGAATATTTGGGCATAGACGCGCCAACGATGGACAAAATTCGCGCGGGCGAAAAAGTGGCCAACTAAAATGGCGTTCAAGCCATCGCCCATTCTTGCAACGCGCGTCTCGGGTCTTGAACTTTCTTCACCACTCATCGCCGCCGCGGGTACGGCGGGTGTTGTGGACGAACTCGCCGATGTGATGGACTTAAACATTCTGGGCGCAATTACCACAAAAAGCATCACGCCCGAATCGCGTGAAGGCAACGCGCCGTGGCGCTTGATACAAACCAGCGCTGGCATGCTCAACGCAATCGGCCTTGCTAATCCGGGTCTGGAAACATTCACGCGCGACTACGCACCCAAGGCGGCGCGACTTCCATGCCGCGTGATTGGTTCGGCCGCGGGCCACAGCGCCGATGAGTTCGCGCGCGTCGCCGCTGGCTTGATTCACTGCGGCATGTCCGCGGTTGAATTAAATGTGAGTTGCCCCAATACATCAACGGGCCGCTTGCACGGCGGCGATCCCCAATCACTTTCGCAATTGATCAAAGAAGTGCGCCCGCATGTTCCAACTGGAAAGTTGTGGATTAAACTTCCACCCGATGGTCCAACCGTCGCGCTTGCCGCCGCGGCCATAGAAGCTGGCGCCGATGCGCTGACCATGTGCAACACCTATCCCGCCATGAAGATTGATCCAGTCACTCGCAAGCCCGTGCTTTCCAATGGGCAGGGCGGACTTTCTGGTCCCGCCATTCATCCAATCATTGTGCGGCTGGTGTATGAGGTTTACAAAAATGTCGCCAAGGTCGCAAACATCCCCATTATTGGTTTGGGCGGCATTCTGAATTGGCAAGACGCCGCCGAATTGATTGTCGCGGGCGCCAGCGCCGTGTCCATGGGCACTGCATTTTTTGTGGACCCAACAATTCCCAAAGCTGTCTCCACAGGTTTAACCAAGTGGTGTCAACAGCAGGGCGTGAAAAATATTTCAGAGTTGGTTGGCGCGGCGCACGTCGCCTAACTGAAATTCAGGTGCTTTTCGCAACAGGCTTGCGCTTGGCGGCGGCTTCTATTTCAGCCAATTCCAAGTACAAAATGCGTTTG
>CAJACJ010000230.1 GCA_903938205.1 uncultured bacterium | reverse complement strand
CAGTCAAGTCAGTGTGGACGCCGCGGCCACAGCCACCATACATGGACTGAATGAATATGTTCCGTTTATTATTTTGCTGCTGAGTTTATTTGTGATCTCTGGCGGCATTTCAGTGGGTGGAAAATTTACCGCCACGCCGCGAATGAATACCACCATTCTTGCTTGTGGCGCCGTGCTTGCAAACCTACTTGGCACAACTGGTGCCAGCATGTTGTTGATTCGTCCGCTTCTGAAAGCCAACGCACATCGCTCTTGCCGCGCGCCACTTGTGATCTTCTTTATTTTTATTGTGAGCAATTGTGGCGGCTTGCTGCTGCCCATTGGCGACCCACCGCTATTCCTTGGATATTTGCGGGGCGTTCCATTTGAATGGACTTTGACGCTGTGGAGACCCTGGCTCTTTGTAAATGCCGCAATTTTATGTGTGTTCTATGTAATTGATTTGCGTGGATGGAAGCAAGAGGGATTTCACCAACATCGTGAAAGTGTGGCACACGGCCAAGGAATTACGCTGCACGGTCAAAGCAACGGATTGCTACTTATTTTTGCCGTGCTTGCAGTGGCTCTGGTGGCTCCAGGAAAACCGCTTCCATTCATTGGAGTAGTAGCGCCCAACTTGTTGCGTGAAGGGATTCTCATAGCGTTGGCGGGCTTCAGCATGTTGATCACGCCAATGAAGATTCGCACACTGCAAGGTTTTTCATTCACGCCCATTGGCGAAGTCGCCGCAATTTTCTCAGGGCTTTTTCTTGCCATGCAAATTCCAATGGCGATATTAAGCACCAAGGGTGGCGAGCTTGGAATCAACTCGCCGCTTTCATTCTTTTGGATCACTGGCGCGCTCTCAAGCGTGCTGGACAATGCCCCAACGTACGTTGTATTTCTAGAAGTGGCCAACACGCAGACGCCGCAACACATTGCCCATGGAATTTTGCCATTGAGCAGCGGTGAATTTGTGCGCAATGATTTACTAGCGGCCATTTCTTGCGGCGCGGTGTTCATGGGCGCCATGACCTACATAGGCAATGGACCCAACCTTATGGTGCGCGCCATTGCCGCAAAGGAAGGCGTGAATATGCCTTCTTTTGGGCGTTACATTGTCTGGGCTTGCTGCGTGTTGCTGCCTATTTTGGCTGCCGCAAGTTATTTATTTCTTCGCTAAAGTCGCCGCAATCTCATCGTCATGGCGTAGTGGTCTTGGACGGTTTGTCTGTCGAGTTGGATTTCTTTTTCTCTACGGACTTACCAGGCTTGCTTGCATCACTTGACGTGTCGACCGTCTTCGCTTTGTCCACAGCAGGAACTTCTTCATCATCACCTTCGCGTTTCATCATTGCATAAATGATGGATTGAGCAACCACGCTTTCGCCAACCAAACGACCCACGCGTGAACTTGCGGCGTCAAGATTTTTAATGGCACCACTTTGAAGATCGCGCTCGAAATCTTTCAACGCATTCTCAACGGCGATCATCATGCTGGCCACCACGGCCCACTCTTCTCGAGAGTCAGGCCAATATTTACTGGAGCGCACCAACTCCACAGGAAAACGAATTCGCCAGCCATCACTTGTTTCTGTCAGGGTGAGCGCGCCGGCAAAAATAGGTTGGCCATCAAAACTCAGCGCCGCCGTGCCGTCACCAAGATCGGTTGTTGTCAGCAACTTTCGCTGAGCCGTCAACCATGCGGCTGGATCGGCAATGGCGGCGATTGCCAAATCGCGCGTGGAGGCTTTATTGCCTTTGCCAAGCACGGCTTTGATTTCCTTATCCACCTGTTTTGGAAAACGATCACGCAACACGCCTGCCACACGCACCAATCGCGCAAGCATGTCGCCTGCCTTGGCCTTCACTTCGGCAATGGCGCTGGCCTCCGTCACGCCGTCATCAAAGGTGACGTCGCGCGCAGGAATTTCGATCAGTGTTGGCAAATACTCCGCATGATTTTTCGTGACCATTTCAGTGGCGGCGTCCAACATGTCATCTGGCGTGCTCGTGTTGAACTTGGGCTTCTTGCAGCCCAAAACCGAGGCCAGAACACAAAGCAGAATTGAGCAATGAATCAATCGCACCGAACAAGTCTAGCCACCAAACTTGCACTATTATTTCCAACCATGCTTGAAATTGAAATCCAAGTCAACGGTGAACAGAAAAAATGCGCCAATGTACGCACTGTCACCGATTTACTTTTACATTTGGGCCATGGCCATGCTCCATGCGCCGTTGAAGTGAATAAGCAACTTGTTCCAAAATCCAAACATGCTGTGCACGAATTAAAACCAGGCGATCGCGTGGAATTAGTGACACTTGTTGGAGGTGGCTGATTCATGAGCGATTCCTTTCCAGATAAAAATCAAGCGAACATCAACGAGCGCGCATCCGCGACTTCACCGAAATCAATTTCCGGTGAAAGTCATTTCACCCCCACACCTCTGCAGGTTGGAAGTTTTCTGTTGCGCTCACGCCTTGTGGTTGGCACAGGTAAATACAAGGATTTCGAGCAAATGCGCCTTGCCACTGCTGCCAGTCGCGCCGATGTGATCACGGTTGCCGTGCGCCGCGAGCGCTTGTATGACAAGGAAGGCCGGTCACTTCTTGATGCGCTGCCGCTTGATCAATTAACGATTTTGCCCAACACCGCAGGCTGCTTCAACGCAGCCGACGCGGTTCGCGTGGCGCGACTTGGTCGTGAACTTCTTGAGCAACTTGGAAATGCCGGACAGCGCTGGGTGAAATTGGAGGTGCTTGGCGACAAGGCCACGCTCTTGCCGGATCCTGTTGGCACCATTGAAGCGTGCGCGGAATTGGTGAAGGATGGTTTTGAAGTGCTTTGCTATAGCAGCGATGATCCGATTGCCGCTGTGCGCTTGCGCGACGCTGGTGCAACCAGCGTGATGCCCGCTGGAAGTCCGATTGGTTCCGGGCGCGGCATTGCGAATCGCGAGGCCATACTTATTTTAATTGACTTGTTGAAAAATCCAGCGCACGGCGGAAATCCGAATTATCCAGTGATTGTGGACGCGGGAGTTGGCACGCCAAGCGATGTCACGCTGGCCATGGAACTTGGCGCCGATGGCGTGTTGCTGAACACCGGTATTGCGCACGCCACTGATCCAATTCATATGGCGCACGCAATGCACTTGGCGCTGGAGGCTGGTTATTTTGGCTACAAATCAGGCAGAATTGCGCGCAAATTACTGGGTACCGCTAGTAGCCCTTGGTCGGGAACGTTCACGCATATTCCTGGAGAGTGATTGGGGACAGTCGAACGCGTACGCATTTAAATTGCTGTGGAACATGGCGCAGCCATGAATGCCGGGATTCTGAATTGGAAATAAATTTATGTCGCAAGACGCATAAAGCGCGCTTCACTTGCTCATGAGTTCGCGCAAAATTCCAAGGCCTTCTGAAAGTTTGGCGCGCGACGCCGCGAAACTTAATCGAAAGTGCGTGTCGCGATGGCTGAACACGCCGCCAGGAATAATCAATACACGCTTAGCAATGGCTTGCTCAACAAATTGCGCGGCTGTGAGATTGAGTTTGGGCGGCACTTCAACAAATGCGTAGAACGCGCCGCCTGGCCGTGTGACATTGGCCACGCCTGAAAATGCGTCAAGCACCATTTGGCGGCGGCCTTCGTATTCCTTGAGCACGGATGAAAGATCCTCTTGAAAAGATGGAACCACTCCCCACTGCAGCGGCGAAGGCGCGCACACGAAGGTGCTTTGCTGCAACTTTGCCATTTCCTGAATCAGCGGCGCTGGACCAGCGGCATATCCAAGTCGCCAACCAGTGCAACCGTGTGTCTTGCCAAAGCCGCGAATAATCAGGCAATTGTTGCTCGTTCGGCCAGGCGACGGGCACAAGCCATTTTCGCGCGCGTCGCTGAAACAGAACTCGTCGTAAATTTCGTCGGAGATAAGCAGCACGCCGCGTCGCTCGCACAACTGCACAAGCTCCGCAATTTCCTTGGCCGTCAACACCGTGCCGCATGGATTGCTTGGACTGTTTAACAACACCGCCTTGGTGCGTTCCGTAATCAACGGCTCCACACGCGCGGCGGTCATGCGAAAATCTGGGTAGGTGTCGCACAGCACGCAATGCGCGCCAAGCAACTTTCCAACTTGCGGATACATGACGAAATACGGATCGGGCGAAATGAATTCATCGCCTGGGTCAAGAATGGACATCAACGCTAAAAGAATTCCACCACTTGTTCCACTGGT
>CAJACJ010000229.1 GCA_903938205.1 uncultured bacterium | reverse complement strand
GTGATGATTGATTGCCCTGACTCATATCCAATGGCCTTGCGTAATGCGGAAAAAAAATCCGGGTGGAAAATTGATCAACTTGCAATCACGGATTTGATAGTGACCCACCTTCATGGTGACCATTGCAATGGCCTTGAAAGCATTGGTTTTTTACGGTGGCTACATCACCGAGAAACTGGCGCGCCAATTCCCAAGCTTCATGTGTGGAAGCCGGTGGCGGATCGACTTTGGGAACGGCTTGCGCCCGCCATGGATCAATCCGGCGCGGCCACATTGTCGGACTATTTTGAAATTCACTTTCTCAATCAAGAACGTGAAAGCCTTATTGGAGGCATGAAAGTGTCTTGCAGAGGCACGCAGCATCCAATTCCAACAAGCGCGCTGAAGTTCAAAGCGGACGGGAAAGTAATTGCTTGGAGTTCGGACACCCCGTTTGATCCTTCTTTGATTGATTGGCTGACCAAGGACGCGGATTTGATTATTCACGAGACCAGTCCGCCACCAACGCATACACCAGTTGAGTTGCTGAATTCACTTCCCGAAAAAATCCGATCAAAGATGCGCTTGATGCACATGACAGATTCGTTTGATCCAAAGTCGACAACTATTTCTTGCATGCAAGAGGGCGAAGTCGTTTCTGTCTAAAGAAATCAAGCCCCCACAGCGCAACCATCAACGCTGATCAATGGGGACATACGCTTGCTGATGCGGACCGATGTATGCGGCGTTTGGCCGAATCAATCGATTGCCATCAAGTTGCTCAATGCAGTGTCCAGCCCAACCCGCAATGCGGCTCATGGCAAACATGCATGTGAACAAATCCAAATCAATGCCGATGGAGTGATATGTGGTCGCGGAATAGAAATCGACATTTGGATAAATGCCCTTGGCTGCGACTTCCTTGTCCATGATCTCTTCGATGCGTCGACTCATTTCAAACAAATTCAAATTGCCGGTGTCTGCGGCGACTTGCTTGGAGAATGTTTTTAAATAGGTGGCGCGAGGATCAATTGCCTTATACACGCGGTGACCAAACCCCATGATTCGATCGCGCTTGCGCAGTTTTTCCGCGATGTAGGCGTCCACATTCTCAATGGTTCCAATTTCATTCAGCATGATCATCACTTCTTCATTGGCTCCGCCGTGCAGCGGACCTTTCAGGGTGCCGATGGCGGTGACCATGGCGGAATACATGTCGCTGAGAGTTGAAATAGTCACGCGCGCCGCGAATGTGCTGGCATTCAAGCCGTGGTCCGCGTGCAAAATCAAGCAGACATCAAGTGCCTTTGCCATGGACGCAGTGGGCTTGGCCCCATTGAGCATGTACAAGAAATTTTGCGCCATGGTCAGCGACGTATCTGGCTCAACAATGGGCTTGCCCTTGCGATGACGATCAAACCCAGCGATGAGCGCTGGAGTTTTTGCGAGCAGGCGAATGGCTTTACGATTATTGGCTTCAACAGTGTCGTCGTCCACTTCCACATCAAACAATGAAAGTGCGCTGACAAGCGTGCGCAAGACATGCATTGGTCCAGCGTCGCGAGGCATTTCACGAATAAGATTCACAAGCGTCTGCGGAAGCGAGTATTCAGAGCGCAACTGTTCGCAGAACTTGTTTAATTCCGATTGAGTTGGCAAGCGACGGTTCCACAGCAAGAACACGGTTTCTTCAAATGTGCTGTTGCGCGCAAGCGCGTCGATTTCAATTCCGACATATTCAAGAACGCCCCGACCGCCGTCAATGAACGACATCTGCGTTTCCGCGGCGACAGTGTTTCCAAGGCCTTTGTCAAATGTGGGTGCTGCTGGTGTTGCGATACTCATATTGGGTCTCTCAAGATTGATGGAAGATCGTAGTCTATTGGCATGGAAAATC
>CAJACJ010000228.1 GCA_903938205.1 uncultured bacterium | reverse complement strand
GTACGCAATTCCTCTGGCGTGGTCGCGAACATTTGCATGTATTCATCAAATGTGCGCCCAAAGAACGCGACAAACGAAAGGCGGTACGGACTGCTCATGTTCATAATGCTAACGCACGCAGTATTCATGCATGCTCAACGCATTCGGAAGTTGTAGTGTTAGTCATATCAGCAAGCGCAATTCAATATGGCAATCCTTCAGACAGAAAATTCCTTGCCAATATTCATTCTGATGTATCACCAGATTGAAGTGGGGCCGGCATGGGGCGCGTCGCTGCCAAAACAGCCACAACTTTTTATGAAAAATGCCAATTGAAGCCATTCCAACTTAGCTAACCTACGTTTATGAACATTCTTTCAATAGATATCGGCGGCACGCATGTCAAGATTCGTGTTCCAAATGATCCAGAGAAGCGGCAGTTTGATAGCGGTCCAACGCTGACTCCGCGCATGATGGTGGATGGCGTGAAAAAATTATGCGTGGGCTGGAAGTTTGACGCAGTGTCAATAGGCATTCCTGCGCCCATTAAATATAATCGACCGCTGCATGACCCCGCCAATCTTGGCAAGGGTTGGACGGACTTTGATTACGACACCGACTTTGGCGTGCCCGTGAAAATTCTCAACGACGCCGCCATGCAAGCGGTGGGCAGTTACAAAAGTGGAAAGATGTTATTTCTTGGTTTGGGCACTGGCCTGGGTTCGTGCTTTATTGTTGGCAACCAGATTTTACCCATGGAGTTGGCGCATCTTCCATACAAGAATGGCAAGTCATTCGAGGACTACGTTGGTCTGCGCGGCTTGGAGCGGCTGGGCAAAAAGAAGTGGCGCAAGTCCGTGGCCGATGTGATTGAAATTCTCAGCGCGGCGTTAATCCCAGATGAGGTGGTTCTTGGCGGCGGCAACTCGGCTAATTTGAAAGAGTTGCCCGTGGGTTGTCGTTTGGGTGATAACGCAAACGCATTTGAAGGCGGCTTCCGTTTGTGGGAAAAAGCCTGGGAAAATGCGGTGCCTTTGTATCACGACGCCACGCCGCCCGCGAAAATTTAATCACAAATTTAGTTGTGCCAAACAAGTCCGCCCATTGGCGCAAGATTTCTTCGGCTGCTGGCAACGCAAATCACCGCGCCGATCAGAATCATGACCATGCTGAGCAACATAGGCAGCGTGACTGGACCAATCATGAACATGCCGGGATCTATTTCGCGCAATACTTCCGTGGCCAGTCGCAGTGATCCATAGCCAAGCACAAACCAGCCAGTGATGACGCCGGGCTTGCGCGGCTTTAGCCACACAATGCAAAGCAGCGCGAATAACACCACGCCGTCGCTGATGGCTTGCAGAAAATTATTTGGGTAGTACGCGGTCAAGTACTGCGCCACTTTTGCGCGCACCACAACATCGCCGCCATAGCACGCGGCGTACAACATTTGCGCGGTGTCGCCGCGCTCAATCGCGCCTGCAACTGGAATGGGTGAAATTTGCATGCCCGCCGCAACCGTCGAGCTTGACATTGGAACAAGTGGTTTCAGCAGCATCAAGGTTGAGTCGCTGATCACGCCGGGGCGCAGCAATTCTTCTGGATATTTCACGCTCCACCACGGGCTGTCCACTTGTAGCTCAATTGGCAGCGGTTTTCCCCACAATTCGCCGTTAATCCAGTTGGCATAGCGGCCTAATCCAAGGCCAATGCAGCAAGCCCACGCCGCCAAATCCGCCACATGCGAGAACAACATTCCGTTGCGTTTGCACCACCACCATACGGCAAGCACCACGCCAATGATTCCGCCATGGCTGGACATTCCGCCGCGATGAATGAACAGCAATCCCCAAAATGGAAACTCGCTGGTGAATGTGTACAGCAATACGTGGTCATAAAAAACAACATGGCCAACGCGTCCGCCAACTATCACGCCCATCACGGCCCACGTTAGAAAATCTCCCACTTGTGTTTTGGTCATGGGCGAGCGGTGAGTCGCGGCCATCCATCGCATCAGCAGCCACGCCACGAAAAATCCGCCGGCGTAGGCAAGTCCGTACCAACGAATTCCAAAGTTGCCGCCCATGCGCAGTGCGAACGGCGTGCTGGTGTGCAACAAACTTTCTGCGAGCAGGTGCGTCATGCGGATCGGAATTTATTTCACCCACGACGCGGGAACATTGCCGTGCATGGCAATAATGCGGCTGCGGATTCCTCCGCGGCCTTTCCAGTCGGTGATGATTTGCATCCAGCGCGGACTCATGGCGGTGGCCAAGTCGTTTCGGATGCGATTGGTCACGGCTTCGTAGAAAATGCCGTCGTTGCGGAAACTTTGGTAATACATCTTCAAGCTTTTTAGTTCCACACACACCGCTGCGGGCTCGTAGCGCAGCGTGACATTTCCAAAATCGGGGTGGCCGGTCTTGGGGCACACACTGGTGAACTCCTCGCTGATGTGCTCAATCACAAAGGGCGAGTCGCTGGGGGAGTCAAAAAATTCAAGGCATTCTGGCTTGGGCATTTCAAAATCGTAGCGGCAAGACGCGTGATGCGTGAATGTCGCGTATGCGCATG
>CAJACJ010000227.1 GCA_903938205.1 uncultured bacterium | reverse complement strand
GTTCGCCAGGGCTATTTACGCCAAGCGCAGCAGAATCCGAATGATTTTCTTGTGGTGGACGCGGGTCGCTCTCCCGACGAAGTGTTCGCGCAACTCACGGGCGGCTTAGAGCAATGGTGTTCAAAATGCGCCGCCTGCGCGCCACAAAAATAACTTTGTAAATTCAATGCGCGTGGCGAGCTTGCCCTGCATTTTTCTAGTTCAACAGTGTTGAGTTTCAGTGCGCCGCCTGCGCGCCACGAAAATAAATTTAAAATTCAGCGCGCGTGCTTGGCGTGTCCCGCGTTTTTCAGTAAGCCAATTGAAGGCTTACGAACGCCGCCTACGCGCCATGGGAACTGGCGGAGTTGCCGCACCGCGCATGCGCGCATTGGCGCTGGCCGCGCGTGTGTGCACTTGCGCGATCTGTTCGGCATCCAGTCCTTGCAAGTATGCAAGCGCGCACGCGTTGGCTTCGTTGAAGCCCTCTATGTTGATGGTTTTATTTTCAACGCTGTATGAGAACGCCGCCACTGAAAGATCCGCCAACACTTGCAGGGCGCAGCGGACCTCTGGTGAATCCGCGGCGTGTCCGTCTTCGATCATTTTCATGAAGTAGCGCGCCGCGGTGATATGAATTTCCTCGCCAGCCAAGCGCGACTTCATCACGGCTTCGTTGGTTGGTTTCATCAACTCGATTGTTTGCGGAACCACTTGTTGCATGACTTGATTCACGCGCATGTTGCGGTTGGTGAACAACAACATGGACGCAACCATGGCGCGGCCGGTGGTGATGTTGCCCATTGTGAAGTGTGATTCGAACGGCTGCTTGTCAAATTCGGTTGTCTTTTCCGTTTTCAAGTCGGCGTTGTTGGTCTCGTTATGAATGCGCACTCCGCGCACTCCAATTTGGTACATGGCCCACAGCGCCGCCTGATATGTGGGGTTTGTGGTTTCAATGCCGCGCTTGCCGCCTTCAGAAATAATGCTGCACAAAAGTTCTACTATTTTTTTACCGCCCACCATGGCGGGCAACATGGAGTTGATCAACTGCGTAAACACTTGGCGCTCTTGTGGTTTCAACTCTACGGGAACATTATTTACTTCTATCTGAATCATTTTATTTCTCTGCAAGCACAACCACGGCGTCGGGTTGCGCGCGCAACGACAGTTGTTGTCCAACGCGCGTGGTTTCGCGTGGATCAAGTTCGAACACTTTCACAATACCTGCGGGTGTTTCTATTTGGTGTTGCGACATCTCGCCCAAATATAGGCTGCTCTTGCAAACTCCGCGAATGGAATTGGGTCCGTCGGCAATCCGCAACGACTCCGGACGAATGCTCAGCGTGACTCGCGCGCCAACACTGGCGGTACCGCAATCGCTTTGCAACATTCCAGCGGCGGTTTCCACTTCGCAACTGGTGGCGTCGCATCTTTTCACGGTGCCGGAAATAAAGTTGGTCTCGCCCATGAACTCCGCCACAAAGGAGTTGCATGGTTGTTGGTACACCTGCTTCGGCGCGCCGGCTTGTTCAATGCGCCCGTCGCGCAACACCACCAAGCCATCGGCAAGACTGAGAGCCTCTTTCTGGTCGTGCGTGACATACACGGTGGTCATGCGAATTTCGGTGCAAATGCGCCTGATTTCGCCGCGCATTTCAAGGCGCAACTTGGCATCCAGGTTTGACAGTGGCTCATCCAGTAGAAGAACTTCTGGATTGAACACAATGGCGCGCGCCAACGCCACGCGTTGCTGTTGACCGCCGGAAAGTTGGTTTGGTTTTCGCTGCGCCAAATTTCCCATGCGCACCATTTCAAGCGCCGCGCCAACACGCTTGGTTTGTTCGGCGGTGGAAACTCCGCGCACCTGAAGTCCAAACGCCACGTTTTCAAACACGCTTAGATGTGGCCACAGCGCGTAGCTTTGAAAAACCATTCCGGCATTTCGCTTTTCTGGCTGCGTGTGTGTGACGTCACGGTCACCAAAGAAAATCTTTCCACGGGTTGGTTCTTGAAAGCCCGCGATCATGCGCAACAGCGTTGTCTTTCCGCAACCCGATGGCCCCAACATGAAATACAACGAGCCCTTTGGAATGTGCAAGTCAACGGAATCCACCGCCGTAGTGGCTCCAAATTCGCAACGCAATTTTTCTAGTCGAATTGGAAGCACGGTGCTCAAAGCATACTCATGTGTGTTGGTGTGGCGGCGAGTAATGCGGTTGTTGCCAAACAGTGGGTCAATCTCTTTCGTTGCTTGCCTTTGAAGCGCGTTTCAATCGGACGCGCGTCGGCGCTACCATGAATCGGTGGATCCACTTGAGCAACGACTTCAGAAACTAAGCGCCTGGCGCGCGTGGCGAGAGCCTGACCGATCCATCAATAAAGATGTTTCCATATTTGCCAAGCAGTTTGTGCGTACTGAAAAATCTATTGGAGCTGCAAGTGACGCCTGGATGCAGCTTGCGCCGTTGGCGTTGCAAAAAGTTGCCTCGGTTGAATCCATGCGCGCGGGAACATTAACGTTATTGGTTGAAAGTTCCGCCGCTGCTTTTGAAGTGGATCGCGCCTTGCGCGGTGGCTTGGAGAACGATTTAAAAAACGTTGTGGATGGATTGTTGCGCATTCGCACGCGGCTTGGAAAGTTTCAAGACGACTCGCAACCGCGCGGCTAATGTTGCGGCGATTTTTTACGCTTCACTTATTTCAATACAACGCAAGCGTCCCCCATTGCTGGTGTGTGGGGCGCAACAAATGTGCCATCACACCTTAAATAAATTCTCTGGAATCTGCCGAACTTTGCCTTCGCGGTCAATGCACGCAAGCGTGGTGGACGCGCTGCACAACAATTCGTCGCCGCGAAACAATTCGTAGGTGTGCTCAATCTTCACTTGGCCAACATCGGTCATGGTTGTTTCTAGGCGGACTTCATCATCGTATTTGGCGGGCTTTTTATAACTCACCTGCAAGCGGACAACAGCCAAGAATGCGCCGGCTTCTTCCATTTCGCGGTACGTCTTTCCAGTTGAGCGCAACAATTCCGTGCGACCCATTTCAAACCAAACTGGATACACCGTGTGATGCACCACGCGCATGGGGTCGCATTCGCAATATCGCACACGCACGGTCAAGGAGCCTTTCATCAGGGCAAGGTAGCGATTGTTTGCG
>CAJACJ010000226.1 GCA_903938205.1 uncultured bacterium | reverse complement strand
GTCATTTGTCCCGTACGGAAATACCAACTCTCCCACCACAATCGATCGGGCGACGGATATGCCGCCGCGTCAATGTTGGCCGCTGCGGACGCCAAGTTCTTTGCGGCGGCATTCACGCCCTTTGCGTCGCCGGCGCGCCACGCAAGTTGTAATTGTTCCCAAGGCGCGGCAGTTGCGCCGGTGGCGGCGTCCAAGGTTTGCCACTGGCTTGAAGGCGCGGCATTGGCTTGAATTGCCGTGTTTTGTGGTGCATTTGCCGCGCCTGATGCGCCAGTTTGTGGCAGGTTGGTCAATGGATTTGGAGCAACCGCCCGCAGACGCGCGCGAATTTGTTCGGGCTCCATCAGCGCAATGGCGCCGCGCATTTGATCAGCTGGCTTTGCGGTGCGAATTAAATCGCCAGAGAGTTGGCGCATCAATGGCGCGATGTTGCTCTGCCACGCTCCGCTCTGATCCGACCACAGCAAGGCGCGTGAAATCATTCCATGCGATTGAAATCCGCGCATACGCTCTTGAAGCGATGGATCACTTTGCAACAACGCTTGGGCTAGGCGCGCGCGAACCTCGGCGTTCTTCACGCGGATCACATCGGCATCTTGATAGGCCTCTGGCCGAATAGCCAAGTCAAGCAATGTGAACAATGGTGGTTGCGCGCCAATTTTTTTTCCGCCAGAAATATCCTGCATATAGCCGAATGAAAAACTGCCAAGACTTTTAATGCGGCCCTCGCTCATAATGGCAAGGCCTTCAAGCGGAGCAAGATTCACTTCCTTGACAAATGTTTCGCTGGTGATGGCGCCGCTGGCGAAACTGTTGTCCTGCGCGGTGGCATGCGGACTGTCACCACTAGTCAATGGCGCCGGTGCGCCGCCTTGACTCAGCAACGCAATTTCACGAGTCGCAATCGACTGGGTATTCCTGTTAGCCAAAATTTCCTGCGCGCTTGCGTTGCGATTGCCCATGCACAACACCGCGCTCGTCATGAGAAGCAACGCTGTCAATGCGGATGGTGAATGCAGCCTTATATGCGCGGCATTCTTGCTCTTTTCAATGGCGCGGCGCTTGATCACGGGCTTCACATAAAACGCATAGCACATTCCAATGGCGGACAGAATTGCGCCCGCAAGTTGCATCCAAACGCCCTCGCGTGTTCCCACGCCAAGCACCGTGAAGTTTAAACCCGCGCTCGCGGGCAAGCCATCGTGGCCAGCGTCCGGCGGATCCCACTGCGCCTGAAAAAACCAAAGGCCATTATGTTCAACCGGTTGATTCACACTGACCGCTTGCGGCGCGCCCCACTTTCCATCGGGCTCGCCAAAACGAAGTTGACTTGTGTAGTCGCGAATGGTGGAAGTCTCGCCAGTGAAGCCGCCCACATGTGAAGTGAGCGTGAATGTTTCAAGCGCGACTGGAGTTGGCAAAGGCATGCGCCTACGGGAAAATAAAATCTCGGCTTCGGATCCATCGGCAAGACGAATGCGCGTGGGTTGAAACAAGCGGCCGCGAAGAACATCTTCAGGGCGATCAAATGCGTAGTCGTGGAAGCGCAGCCATTTGGTTTCACCGTCGTTGGTTCCAATACGCGCCATGGATGAGCGCTCGCCAACATCTTTCACGCGCTGATTCATGGGAACACTCACTGGTCGAACTTCCGCCACCGCGCGTGGAAAATATTCCAGCACACGCAGGGTGGTGCCCTCGCTTAACACAAGCGGTTGCCCAATTGCCAGCGGACGAATTTGTGTTTCACCTGTAATGGCTAGCACCGCGGTCAACTGCGCTGGATCTGGACCCGCGATTAAAGTGATGGGAATGCGCCCAATTCCAGGCAAATATCGCGCGCCAAGTTCAGGCGCCATGCTCATAGGCGCGGAGCGTGGATCGGGACTGTCGCTGGCATTCATGTCGCGGTTGAGCGCGGGATCATTGAAGATCCAGCGGCGAAATTCACCGTGCGGCGTCTTCATGTCAACAATCGCAACGCTCACTTCACCGCCTGAAAGAACCATGTCGTCTTGCGCGCCCGCAACTTTAAAACCATAACCGCGCTCCGCGGGACCAATGGGAATGAAACCATCCGCGCCAGGTTTGGCGGACAGATCCACAAGAATGTCGCCCTCACCATCCAGCGTGAATTGCACGCGCGCTTCATGCGATCGCTGCGCAAGCATGGCGGCAGAATCCACAAATCGAAATCGAATCAGGTCGCCTTCTGATGTGCGCGCGCGTGGATCGAATGCCGCAAGCGTGAAGTCACGAATAGTTCCAGTGGCGGACTCAACACGAACGCGCATGGATGGATTCAGAGGACTGTCGGCGAGCCCGCGCGCAATGCGACTTTGTTCCACGG
>CAJACJ010000225.1 GCA_903938205.1 uncultured bacterium | reverse complement strand
GGCTATTTGGGTTGATGTGACACAACCCAATCTGATCAAGCAGAATTATTCTCCCAGCGCGCTTGCAACGGCTTTCTGAAATACGGCCTCGTCGGGATGTACACCAGTCCATTCCTGGAATATTTGCATTGCAAGTTGCACAAGCATTTCCACGCCATCCACAATTGGGCAACCCATCTCGCGGGCGGTTTTTAAAAACGGGGTGACGCGCGGATTTGTAATGACATCCACCACAGTCATTTTTTTGTTCACGCTCTGCCAATCAACCGGAACCAATTCCAACTCTGGTGCGGCGCCTAGATGCGTGGCATTCATTAAAATTTCCGTGCCCTTGGCAATTGTGATTTGGCCCGCCCACGGCTGCCATTGCGCGGGAACGCCCGAAGCCTTTGTGACGGTTTGCGCCACTTCAACTCCTTGAGATTCCCGCCGCGTGCACAGGGTTATATGTGATGCGCCCGCCCACGCAAGTTCAACCGCCATGGCTCTTCCAGCACCACCCGCTCCAAGCATGGCAACTCGCTTGCCTTTGATTGCTGTGATTTTTTCAATGGCCTTCACCACGCCCTTGCCATCATTATTGTGGCCAGTCAACCGACCATTTTTTATGGTCATGTAATTCACCGCGCCAATGGCTTTGACATCTTTATCCACTTCATCAAGGTGCGGTATGGATGCAACTTTATAAGGAACGGTGATACAGGCGCCAGCAAATCCCAAATCACGAACGCCGGCAATTGCGGCCGCGATTTTAGATTCCGACTGCACATCGCATTTCCAAAACTGCCATTGCAATCCGTAATGCGCATACACGGCATCAAACATTCGGTCGATTGGATTTTCGGCAACTGGATGACCCAACATGCAAGTCATTTGTTTTTGTGGGGGAAGGATTGCTTGTGACATGATTGAATCTTATGGGATGTACAAAATATATAAACGACTAACAGTCTGTGTGATGATGCACATATCGCGGATATTTGAGGGGGCCATCTGTTATTCACACTGCGCACGCTGCCACCGGCGCGCTATTTTTTGCAATGTTCCACGCGTTCATGGGAACAAAGTGGCCCCAGCGCGCCACGTCGATCAGGTTGTCTGCCTCGCTTGGCCAATTTGTTTTTGAACATAGACGTAGATCAACAAAGCCAGCAAGTTTGGCGGGATCAATGTTTGAAATTGTTTGAGTGTGCGAGGTGGTAGTGGCGGTGGGGGAATGCGCGCCACCCTGTTGCGCGTCGCTGTGACCTACAACTTTGTGCGTGGCTCCATGCGACTGCGCGCTTGCAATTTTAAACTCGCGGTCGCCCGGAAAAATCGCCAGTGTTACCGTGCAAGCTTTGCAGCCCAGTCGTTGCACCGCGGCAACAGCCAAGTCGCGCGCGATCAACGGACCCGCTCGATCTGCTTTCCAGAAATCTTTTCCAGACATTGCGCCACCACCAATCGGCACGCGCGGCCCGTAAAAATCAACTACAAGTTTTTTGCCAGACAGTCCGTTGTCGCCATGCGGACCACCCTCCACAAAATCGCCGGCCTCGTTCACCAACAAATCAAGCGACGATGAAACGCTTAATCCTGGCACCAAAGCCGCAAAATCTTTCGCGTCGCTCAGCACGCGCTTGTGAATTGCGCGCCGCACCTGAACCGCGTTCCAATCCGCGGCGTGTTGCGCGGAAACTGACACGCGCTCCAGCGTCCAGCTGTTGCCATCATCTGATTCGCGTACAAACACAATCAACTTTCCGTCTGGACCAAGCCGCAAATTTTTTGCAGCACGACCAAGTCGATACAAACCAAACGCAAGGTGGCGCACCAACGCATGCTCCACCGGAAGGTGATGCGTGCCCGGAGTGCTACACGCGTAGCCCGTGATAATGGATTGATCGTCGGCCACTTCTCTAAACTTGGCTTCGCCAGGCCACAACTGACCAAGGCACAAATCGGTTTTTAATTTAAGCCGATGAGGCAGCGGCGCGAATACTCCGCCGTATCCCGCCGATTTGTAGACGTCTTTCACAAGCGCCTTGAAGTCAATATTTTCCGCGCCATTGCACGCAACTCGGCCATCAATAAACACCACGTCGCGGTGTAGCGCAACTTCCACGCCAACTAGCGCGCGCCGTTCCAAGCGCCGCGCCTGTTTCACAATGGCGTCAGCGATAGCGTCGGCCAACTTGTCTGGATGACCCGGCAAAACAAATTCGGCGGTGCGAAGAATGGAGAACGAGTTATTAAATTGAGTCATAGAATTACACTTTCAGTTGTGCCCAGTGTTCAACTAGGCCAAGAAGGTCTCTGCGAGTTGAATTGTCTGGCGTTAACGCAACGCCAATTCGAACATTTTCCAAAATGCGCCGCGCCACAACGCCGGGCGCGCCCACAAATCCGTCTGTCACAATTACGGCGCGGCGCACCCGGTGTTGTTTCATGTGCTGTGCCACGCACTCAATGCAAGTGCCGCCCGTTGTGACGCAATAGCCCGCGCGCAGTTGTTGCAGCGTGACATCAACAACTCGCGTGGAAAATAAATGCACAACCGGATGAACAAATTGCTTGTTGTCCAAGATGGCTCCGTACAGCGCGCCAACCAAACCGCTCACACTGCCAGAGACATCCAAGTACACATGCACTTGCTCGCCTTGCGGCACCACGCGTTTCATATCAAGTTGTTCTTGATGCAACAGCGGCGCCGCGCCGATGGCGTTCAGCACCACGGAGCGACGCATCAAGCGTGGAATGGGCGACTCCACGCACACGTTGTCCATGTGCAAATTGCGCACTCGGCCTTGCCCAGATTGCATAGACATGGTGCGCAAAAGTTTGGTCAGCGCGCCGCGGTTACTTCGTGGCGCCAATCCCACCGTTGTTGACACCAGCAAATCGTGAAGTGATCTTCCTTTGATTGGATTATTTGGCCGCGGCCATTGCTCAACAATTCTGCGCACTTCTTGCAGCAATTGCGGCGAGCGCGTTTCTAGTCGGCCAGCGCTTGACGCGTATTTTGGTTCCTTCAATTCGCATGTTGATTCATCTGCCTCCGCATCACCTTGCAACGTGTTTGGTTCGCCCGCAAATCTAATGCGCAATCCATCAACCGACTTGCCCGAGGCTTTGCTATTTGCTGAGTATGCAGCACCATTTGGCGCTTGCTCCACGGATGGATTTTCATCGCTGTGATCGCCCAGCAATTGCACTTTCACAAATTGCTCGTCGCTGATTGTTCCGCGAAAGGCCTCGCGCAATTCTTCATAAGTTGCGCCTTGCGGCGTGTACAACCTTTCATACAGCGGCGCCAAATGTTTGTGCTCTGGTTGCAGTAGCACTGGCGGAACAGTTATTCGAACTCCATTGGTCCACACATTGGTGGGCCGCAAAAAACATTCCGGAAATTTATTTTCGCTGTAAATGTCGGTCAGAAGCGCTTGATACGGGCGCTCAGGAAATAATTGACACAGCATGGAATTAATCACCGCGTCAAACACCAAGTTGTCCAGTGGCGTGGCGCGCGCGAACAAACGCGTGTGACCAAGCACCACGTGGTGCAACTCATGCATGGTGAGCATCACAAGTTTTTCAGGCGTCTGCGCGTGTTGCGCAACCCATTCTGGATTAATTAAAAAGCGCGGCCGCAATGTGCACTCAACCGCCGCGGTTGCAACGCTGGTGGTCTCCACAATTTCCGCAAGGCTTAACAGCGCCGGCAAGCAATACGTGCCAGATGGAAACGAACCAAGCAATTGATCCGCAATGCTTGTGTTGGGCGCAACGGGCTGTGTTTGATATTGCGCTGGTATCTCCTGTTGCGCGGGGCTTGCGGCAATATTGAATGCGTGCGGACTTTCACTGTTCAAAATTGTTTGCAAGTCATGCGTGTCAATATTCGTTGCGTGGTGTTGTGTATTTTGAAATGTCATGATGGTGGTCTCCATGAAAGTGGTGCGATAAGAGTGATCGTGTTTTTAATGTGATCGCTGGTGATCACTGGTGGTCGATCGCGAATAAATATTCCGCCAGAGCAGCGCGCAAGAACAGCCAGCGCAAGTCGCGGGTTGTCGCTTATGCCGGGAAATACGTTGCCTGGCGCGTTCACCAACACCGCGGCCACCGCTGGCAGCAACATGAGTTCAGGGCAGGGCAAATTCGCG
>CAJACJ010000224.1 GCA_903938205.1 uncultured bacterium | reverse complement strand
GATCGATTGAAGTCCACCGTTGCGCAACAAGAAAGCACGCTGCAAGGAACTGGAAAGAAAACCGCTGAACTGCAATCGCAGATTGACGCGTTGAACAAATCCCTTGCAGACGCAATCGCCGAACATCTCACGGCAACTGAGGCCACAAAAAATACAATTGCGCCTTTCACCAATGCGACAACTGATTACGCCAAAAGCGTGGAGGAGATGCAAAAAATCGCCCACGATTCCAAAGATGAACTTGAGCAACGCTATCGCGCGCGCATTGACGACTTGCAAAAGAATATCGACGGTCTTGGCGCCGAGCGCGACACGCTTCGAACCAAGCTTGAGCAAGCCGAGAAAAAACTTGTGCAATTTGAAGTCAAGCCAGAAGATCCTTCCAGCCTTGTCGACGGACACATCATTGAAGTTGGCGGACCTGATTCAACGGTGTATTTGGACATTGGACAAAAGCACCGGGTTGTTCCTGGCATGACATTTGAAGTTTTCTCCACACCAGAGCAAGTACAAAACAACAAAGATGGCGCCCTTCGCGGCAAGGCCAGCATTCAAGTTTTACGCGTCACCGACGACACTTCAACCGCGCGCGTGACACGCAGTTCGCCCAATCAGCCGGTCAATCGCAACGACGTTCTGATTAATGCCGTCTACAGTCCAACCTACACCTACCGCATGTTGGTCTATGGAAAATTTGATGTCAACAATGACGGTAAAGTCACGGCTGGTGAAACATCCGTCATTCGAAATCGAATTCAAGAATGGGGCGGGGTTGTCATTGACAGTGAAAAAGTCACGGGCGACCTTGATTTCATTGTCATTGGAAATCCTCCGCCAAAACCAACTGAACCTTCGGCCACCGCTGGCGACATTGAAACCCAGGCGTACACGCAGGCCAAGAACGAATACGACACCTATGAACGCATCACGAAGGAAGCCAAGGACGCGCGCATTCCAATGTTGAATTGGAATCGCTTCAAGGCTTTGACCGGTCAAGGCAACTAAATCATGAGCGCCGCAATCAAGCGGCTGACGCACCTCTCGCAATACGCACTTGTTCGTGGATTTGCTGGCCTTTTTCATCTGTTTGAAGGCGAGCAAAATATGCGCACCACTGCGATGTTCGCCAAGTTGTTCACGCGGCTTGGGGCGAAACGCCTTCTTCGCGCGGGCGTGAATATTCGTCGCGCGTTTCCCGAAATGCCCGAAGCGCAAGCCAATCAACTTGCCGAAGACAGTGTCGTCAGCATGCTTCAACTGTTCATGGTGGAAAGCATGCTCACACCGCAGCGCTTGCACGCGCGAAATTGGGCGGACAGCATCACGTTGGGCTCGGTTGGGCCACACATGGATTTTCTTCTTTCAAAGCAACCCGCAATTTTAGTCACGGGTCATTGCGGGAACTGGGAATTGCTTGGCTTCGCTTTGGCCGTTCTTGATTTCCATCTCACGGCTCTCGCGCGCCCGCTGGACAATCCATATTTGGATAAGTGGTTGCTTGATATGCGCCGACGCCGCGGCCTCAGCATTCTTTCCAAATGGAACGCCACGCAGGAATTGCAAAACATCATTCTTGACGGTGGACGCGTTGGCTTCATCGCGGATCAAAATGCCGGTGACGATGGACTGTTTGTTCCCTTCTTTGGTCAACTCGCAAGCAGTTACAAAAGCATTGGGCTTCTTGCAATGCGCTATCGCATTCCAATTTTTGTGGGCACCGCGGTCAGGGAAACAAACCGCCTGAAGTACCGTCTTGAAATGGTGGATCGAATCAACCCAGAAGACTGGGAAGCATTTGAGGATCCTTTGTTCTACATCACGGCTCGATTCAACCGCGGCATTGAAACCGCGATACGCATGGCGCCTGAACAATATTTATGGGTTCACCGTCGCTGGAAAAATCGTCCAAAGTGGGAACGGGAAGGCAAGCCCATGCCCGAGCGTGTTCGTGAAAAATTGCGCTCGCTTCCGTGGTTGACTGAGCAGGAATTAGATCGTCTATTCAACCCGAACATTGAAACCGTGCCCACCAGTTGATATTTTCTTTTGTCATTCACGAACACCGCCCATACATTTTTTAGTTTTCACCGCTAATCTTGATAACTCAATATGCCGCAGCGCCAACTTGTCATTCTTTCTAGAACAAACAACAAAGACGGCTCCCTTGGCGCTATTGGTAGCCGTAAGGAAATCATCCAATCGCTTGCCCTGCGCAATACAGTCGCTGAAATAGATGGCGGGGATATTTTGTATGGACCTGGCGTCGATATTGAATTGTCACCAGGACAAGATCCTGTTTTGCAAATGCTTTTAACCATCAATGATGATGACATTGCATGGCCAGTCATTCAGCGCTTGGCCAAAGATTTGCAATGGAAACTATTAGATCCCGTCAAGGGAACTGAATACACCCCGTAAATCACGCCTTGAATTTGTAAATTAATCCAGCGTTTCGCTTTCGATGTCGGCGGCTTCGCCCTTCAACTTCTTTTCCGCATAGCGACGCATCCAATTTTCCCAGGTCTTGCCTGCCGCAGCGTCCTTGCCCGTGAAACACAATGTTTGAATTGTTGATTGCTCCACCGTGATTCGTGAGCGGCCATCTTTTGGAAGAATGCGAACGGCGTGAGGCGCAGCGTTGGTACGCTTGAGATCAAAGACATAGCCTTCAATCGCGCTTCCGTCCTTCAATTCTAAAGTGACATCGCCACGGAAACTACATGCGGCCGTCAATGCTTCTTCAAATGCGGCGGCGTTCGTAAAGTCCACACGCGTCGTTTCCAAATCCATTTTGGCCTCAATATTCGCTTGGTTTTGTGTTTCAATCATGCGTTCACCATGAACTCATTGCTTGCCTGAGCTTGATTGGCCAAAGCCTCATCAAGTTGGCGGATCAATACCTCAACATCCATAATGGCTTTCTGCATTGAATTGCAGCCTTGGGCCACGGTCATTGGGTCTTTGGCGCCCTTTGCCTGGCTACGCGCGGTTAAAGCGCTAGCATGATCCTTTAGGCTTTGCGCCAAAAGACATGCTTCACGCAAGGCTTGCAGCCTTGGATCATTGCTTGCGACGCCGTGAAGGGCCGCTGTTCCTGAAAGGCGAAGTGAAGGATTCGGCTCCGCCGAGGTCTTCACTTCTGTCACGCGGGTCGCCATTAAAGACTTCCCAAAAAAGGATCCATCCATGGAATGTATCTTCTCAAGTTGGAGCGAATTAGGCAAGTTGCCTTATTTCCCGCAAATCGCTGATTTGATCTTCTCACAATCCATTATGGAACTATTTCAATGCAAATAACTGTCACAGGCGCCGCTGGCTACATTGGCTCCCACGCTTGCCTGAAGCTGCTGGATGATGGCCACGAGGTCCATGGCTTGGATAATTACTCACGCAGTTTCCCGCGCACCGTGCAAGCGCTGCAGCGCGCGGGTGGCGGGCGCTTTCATTTCACGCAAGTGCAACTGAACGATCATGATGCAACAGCGGCCGCGCTGAAATTGCATCCGCCGGAAATCATGCTGCACTTTGCGGCCTTTGCCGTGGTCCCTGAAAGCGTGCGATTTCCCCTGCTGTACTGGCACAACAATGTGGGAGCCACGGTGTCGTTGCTGAATGCCATGGACGCTGTGGACGCAAGAAAATTAATATTTTCGAGCACTTGCGCAACCTATGGAGAGCCCGCGGCGCAACACATTCCAATTGGTGAAGAGTGTCCGCAACAACCCACGCACGCCTACGGAGAAAGCAAACTGGCGTGCGAACACATGATGAAAGCGTGGGTGCAATCACACGGGCTTGCTGATCGCGATCGCGGCGTTGTGTTCTTGCGCTACTTCAATGTGGCTGGCGGAGATCACTTGGACCGTATCGGCGAGGACCACGATCCCGAGACACATCTTGTTCCTATTTGTTTGCGCGCCGCGACTGGTCGACATCAAGAGTTGG
>CAJACJ010000223.1 GCA_903938205.1 uncultured bacterium | reverse complement strand
TCTAGAAATTGCTAGAGGTTGTTTTTCCGGCTTGGCTTTAATTTTAATCTCTAAATATTTCAAAAGGGGTTGGCAATGTCTTCATTCAATCAAAGAGTCGTGGTGTCTGTATTCCTATGTGCTTGTTCTATCACGGGTTCCGCAGTTGCTGCAGCAAAAGGCGGTATTTCCTATCAAGGAAAGACTGTCTCAATTTCAACTAAAGCGACTGGTTTGAATACACGCGCCACCACGATTAGCAGAACGGTCGATTCATCTGATGCAGATGAAACAACCACTGGTAATACAACAGGTGCCGAAGTCACAACACCTACCCGAACATGCAATTTTAGTGGGTTTAGCCAAAATGACCTTGTCAATAATGCCTATTCAGGCGGAACAAGTGCTAATGGCGTTAGCCAAATGAATAATGCAATTACGTTTACGGGCGCAAAGGTTCTTAATACATTTTGGGGCTCTAATGAGCCTAATGCGGGCATTGTTTACTCTCCAAATGGCCGCATTGTTGTCGGATTAAAGGATTTCTCAGCGAATCAAATTTCATTTGCCTACACCTCTTCGGCCGTGTTGACCGTAAGTGAATTTAGTTCTGTGGATGGCACTGGAACTCCCTTGAATTCCTACACCGCCGTAACCACCATGCCTTACGGTCCTTACACCGTTTGGACAACATTCACTACGGCTGTAAGCGCAAATGCAAAGTCAATCGTCATTTCTGGCACCACTGACAAGTGGGGAATGGATCAAGTTGTTGTGTTGGCAGGAACAGATTGCAACGGCAATAGTGTTGAAGATTCGACTGATATTGCCAATGGAACTTCGCAAGACTGCAACGGCAACGGTATTCCAGATTCATGCGACTTTACCAGCGGTTTTGCCAAGGATTGCAATGTAAATGGCGTGCCTGATAGTTGCGATTTACTCGCTAACGGAAGTCCTGCGCCTGGCGCGGTTCAGTGGCGTGTTGAAGATGGCGGCAATGGGCATTGGTATTGGAGTGATCGCGTTTCACGAACTTGGAGCAATGCTGAAAATGCGGCTCAATTACAAAACGCCCATCTCGCAACAAGTACTAGTTCTGCTGAAAATGAATTTCTTCGTACTGTGATTGCGCAATTTAATTTAGATCGCCCTTGGATAGGCGGATTCCAAGATACAAGCTCTCCTGATTTCACAGAACCAGCAGGAGGGTGGCGTTGGGTTACAGGTGAAACTTGGAATTATACACGTTGGGCAAGCATTGAACCCAATAATCAAGGCGGAGCAGAAAATTGGCTGCATTTTGGAGATAACAGTGGTCTTTGGAATGACCTCCCTGCATCAAGTCAATGGACTTCAATAATGGAATGGGAAACTACCCAAGCACTCGACTGCAACGGCAACGGCATTCCAGATTCATGCGACATTTCCAGCGGCAATTCGCGCGATGTGAACCTGAACGGCATTCCTGATGAATGCGAAGCTCCCGCAACCCTCACTCTGACCAACAATGCTGGTGCATGCAATCACGCCGGTGGATCAGTGAATGTTGATGCGACCTTAAGTGGCGTGCTTAGCCCAATTGTGTCAGGTCAAATTTACATCTCATGGAACCCAGCAAACATGACATTGAACTCCATCACCGCGGGTGATGCGCCGTTTAATGAACTGCCGCTAAATACCATTAATCAAGCCGCTGGAACCGCACTTCTTGTGACTTCCATTCCGCTTGGTCAGCCACCTGCCAGCGTGATCTCTAAGGTTGTTGCGCGCATGCACTTCACCGTGCTTGGTGGAACGTGTGACGGCAGCGGAACTGATGTTCAGTTCTTCCCTGACGGCACCCTTCCAACTGAGTTCACCGATGGCTTTGGTAGCAAGTTGGTGCCAGCTCTTGTTGCCAGCAGTGGCTTCAAGGTGGACGACACAAGTCCAGTGTTTAGCAATGTGCCTGAAGCGGTTTCGGTGAATGCCGATGCTGGCGAAGGCGCATTTGCTCGCGTTGCTTTGATTGCACCAACCGCAACTGATGCCTGTGGCGCCGTCACCCAAACTTCTTCGCGAAGCGACGGTGCGGGCATGGATGCCATGTACGCGGTTGGAACAACCACGGTCACTTGGTCGTCGACAGATCTGTGCGGCAATTCAAGCACGGCAACCACCAGCGTGACAGTGAACAATTCCAACACCGGTGACTTCGCGGTGTCATACACCAACAGCGGCAGTTACGCGGCCAGCAGTGCGCGACTTCTCACGCTGAACATTCACGGCGCCAATGGTTACACGCTCAAAGCGTCGCAACCTGTCACGCTTGTGAATGGTGCTGCAACCATCTCTCTCACTGATCTCGCGGTCGACACATACGACTGCGTTGCCATTGAAGAGAAGGGTCGTTCGCTTCGACGCGTTGCCACCGTGATTGACGGCGGTCAGATTTGGAATTCAACGGCCACACTGGTCGCTGGAGATTTGATCAACGACGAAGTTGTCGATGTTCTCGACTGGGGCGCCTACATCGTGGGCAATCCAAATGCGGACTTGGACGGCAACGGCATGATCAATGTGAATGATGGCAACATCATCATTGGCAACTTTGGACAGCAGGGCGAAACCGGTTGCGGTACTTCGTTCATGAGTCCGCCAGAGCCGCTCAGCGGCATCTCTGTTGCTGAACTTGTTGATCGCGGTCTGACTGACTTAGTCAGCGCCGACTTGAACAACGACGGTTGGCTTGACATGGAAGATGTTCGCTTGGCCAGCAACGGTGGTCGTATGAACAAGGATGGCTGGTGGGATGTTGCGGTTGCACGCAGCGCTGACTGAGTTGATTACACGGGGGAGATCCAGTTGGTCTGGATCTCCCCTTTCTTACTGGACGAAACAGATTTCGGGTATAAGTTTTTTGGAAAAACAATAAAGGAAATGCAATGAAGAACAAGATCAAAATGGGATTGTTATTTATATATTCGGCATTTATGTTCACCGTTGTTCCTGCCCACGCAGTGGTACTGCCCAAAGGATCGTCGACTTCGAATCTTAAAACTGGTGTAGTACAAAATACCAAATCCTCCGTCGTGACTTCACGCGATTCAGATTCCAATCCGTCAAATGCTCTACATAGTGGTGCGATTCAAACCACAGGCCCATGGATATTCGCTGGTCAACCCGGAACTTCAAATGGTGAAACAAGCGAAGCAAATTCTTTGACAAGTAGTGGTCCAACACTTGCTTTAAAGTCAAACGCCATTGGATGTACTTCTATAAATAGTGCTGTACAAGTCACCGCCTCCCTCAGTGATGTTCAGACTTCAATTGTTGCCGGACAGTTGCTTATGCAATGGCCGCCTTCCAAACTACGCCTTGATAGTGTTCAGGCCGGCGATGAACCATTTTCTGTTATGTACAACCTGAATCAACAAACTGGAACGGTTATGGTTCTGACATCAATTCCACCGGGAAGCTCTCCTGCTGGAGGTTCAAGTGCATCGCCTTGTCAAACAGAATGGAAAGAAGTTGCTACATCAGCACCGGGTGCTTATGAGATTGCATATGACGAAATGCGCCACAAGACAGTACTAGTTTCAGATGGTAAAACTTGGGAATGGTCTGGGGTTTCTTGGGAACTTAAAAGCCAATCTGGTCCAGCATCACGAGGAGCAGGAGCATTGGTCTACGACCCGAATGGTCATCGCTGCTTGCTTTTTGGTGGATACGGCGGCAATCCTGCTTATTCAGATCTTTGGAGTTGGGACGGCTCTACTTGGACCTTGCTGAACAACAACCAAATTCCTGGCAGAGGCGATTTTGCAATGGCATTCGATCGAATTCGAAATCGTCTTGTAGTGCATGGGGGGTACAACGGTTCGTACTTAATGTCGGACACTTGCGAATGGAATCCCAGCAACAACACTTGGAATCGAATTGCCAACAGTCCGATTGGAAATCTATATGCCCACAGAATGGTCTTTGATGAAAGTTTGGGCAAAGTGATGCTTCACGGTGGCTTCTACTACTACAACCGTAGCGACACTTGGACATGGGACGGTGCGAACTGGGTGCGGATCGCCACGAATGGTCCAGCGCGTTATGTTTTTGGTATGGCATACGACTCCAAACGCGGGGAAATGGTGATTCATGGAGGAACCACTTGCTGCGGAGAAGTTGAATATCAAACAACATATCGATTCCGCAATGGCGGATGGGAATTATGTAATTCTTCTGGTCCGGCACGAGGCTATATGGGCATGGCATACGATCGGAATCGTGATGCTTTGATTTTCTCGGGCGGCATGGGACCAAGTCCATCTGGTCGTATTGGACATTCTGAAACTTGGGAACTCCGTCCAGCACCTTCTGAAGTTACGGTTGCTCGATTGAACTTTACGGTGGTTGCAGGTGCTTGTAATGCTATGGGAAATGAAGTTCAATTCTTTAACTTAGGTTCGATGACAACCCAGTTTACGGATGGTTACGGTGGGGCAACATTCCCCACCCTTTTAGATTCTGCGGGCTTTGTTGTTGATGACGGCGCGCCCGTGCTCAGCAATGTGCCTGCGAATGTTACGGTTCAAGCGGAAGCTGGCATGGGCAACTTTGCCAATATCGCGCTGATAGCTCCAACCGCAACAGATGCGTGCTCCCCGCTGACAGAGTCTTCTGTGCGCAGTGACGGCGCGTCTTTAAACGCGGCATTCCCTGTTGGAACAACAACTGTGACTTGGTCAGCGACCGATCCGTGCGGCAACGTGACGCAGGCAACTACCAGCGTAACGGTGAACAACTCCAATACTGGTGACTTCGCGGTGTCATACACCAACAGCGGTAGTTACGCGGCCAGCAGCGCGCGACTTCTCACGCTGAACATTCACGGCACCAATGGTTACACGCTTAAAGCGTCGCAACCTGTCACGCTTATGAATGGTGCAGGAACTATCTCGCTCACTGATCTCGCGGTCGACACATATGACTGCGTTGCCATTGAAGAGAAGGGTCGTTCACTTCGACGCGTTGCCACAGTGATTGACGGCGGTCTGATTTGGAATTCAACGGCCACATTGGTCGCTGGTGATTTGATCAACGACGAAGTTGTCGATGTTCTCGACTGGGGCGCCTACATCGTGGGCAATCCAAACGCGGACTTGGACGGCAACGGCATGATCAATACGAATGATGGCAACATCATCATTGGCAACTTTGGACAGCAGGGCGAAACCGGTTGCGGCACTTCGTTCACAAGTCCGCCAGAACCGCTCAGTGGCATCTCTGTTGCTGAACTTGTTAATCGCGGCCTGACGGATTTAGTCGGCGCCGACTTGAACAACGACGGCTGGCTTGACATGGAAGATGTTCGCATGGCCAACAACGGTGGTCATATGAACAAGGATGGTTGGGTTGATGTTGCGGTTGTCCGAAATGCAAACTAAGTAAGTTGATTTGAAATTGACGAAGGCGGTCACCGGTTCATTCTGGTGACCGCCTTCTATATTTTTATAGACAGTGTTGGCTTGTGCTTGTTGGATACATCGAATGAGAAAAGCGAATGAAAATGGATTATAAACGCGGTATTTTACCCGTAAACGCGCAACGCCTTAATCCATTTGTTCAAGCACGCGCGGCGCTCAGACAAATCGGTGGGCAAAGCAAGTGGCCTTCCACGCGCGTCAAAGATCACGCCCAGCGGGCCACCGCGAACTTTGCGCGTAATGGTCTTGCCTGGACCGGCGCCAAAATCAAATCCGCGCTCTGGACGAACTTCTATGTCCGCCTCTGCGCCTGGCGAAAGCGCAACTTGCGCAATGTCGCCGCAAAGAAGCGCGCCACTGGCGTCGGAATCTTTGTGTTGTGTGCCGACCGAATTGTTTGAAAGAGTCCCCTGCTGCGCATCACCAGCTTTGGTGATCTTCATGGTCCACGCAAAGCATGGCTTGGATATTTTCCCCTGCCCCTTGGCGCTGACCGCGCTACCCAACACGATCAAGCAATCTTTCTCAACAACTTCAAGCGCGGCTTGCGCATGCACGCTGGCGAACACGCCCAAATGCGGCATCATGAAAATGCTGTCCTTGGCTAGCTCAGTAAAACCTTCGGGCTCGAAACTATCCAGCAACATTGCGGCGGTTTGCTCAAGGCGCGGCGCGTGACTAAGCACGCCGCCAGAAGCCACCAGCAAATCCATGCGCATGCGGTCAACAAGGCTTGCGCCAGCATCTTGCTGCGTAAAGACATCGCCCACGGTGCGCTGCTGCTGCACGCCTTTTAGATTTGTGGCGAACGAGCGATGCTGCACAAACGCAAGTCGCAAGGCTTCGCGCGCGACGGCTTGCTCAAAAATGAGCGCCTCCAGCGTTTGCGGAATTGTGGTTGGCCGCACCATTTTATTTTTCACGCGGTTGCGAAGTTCGCGCTCATCCATGTCCACGTGCACCCATCGCAACACATTGTCCATACCGGCCTCGGCGCACACATTTGAAATGGAATAACTCATTCCCAAATTCGCGCTGACCGTTCTATTGAACACGCCGTCGTACACGCTGAACACATCCGTGGTTGCGCCACCAATATCCACGCACACCGCGTTTATGCCGCGGCGCTTTGCAATGTCCTGCAGAATGTCGCCCACGGCGCCAGGCGTTGGCATGATGGGCGCGTCGGACCAACTGATAAGTCGTTCGTATCCCGGCGCGTGCGCCATGACATGCTCAAGAAATACATCGTGAATTTTCTCGCGCGCGGGTCCTAAATTTTCACGCTCAAGCGTTGGGCGCAAATTGTCCACCACGGATAAGTCAAAGCCAGGCGCGTCAAATACTTTTCGAATGGCAGCCACGGCTTCGCGATTTCCAGCATAAATCAGCGGCAATTGATACTCGCCGCCAAAACGCGGACGCGGCTTGGCGGGCGCGATCAGTTCCGCAATTTCAACAACTTTGCGCTGGTCGCCGCCGTCGGTGCCACCAGAAATCAAAACCATGTCGGGGCGCAGTTCGCGGATGCGCTGAATCTGCTCATGCGGCTTGCGGCGATCATTACCCGCGATGGTGTCCATGACAATCGCGCCCGCGCCTAGCGCCGCGCGCTTGGCGCTTTCGGCGGTCATTTCTTTCACCACGCCAGCCACCATCATTTGCAATCCGCCACCCGCGCTTGATGTGCTGACATACGCGTCGCAACCAATTGGGTCGCTGCGCGAAGTGCGACGAATTATTTTTCCATCGTCGTCAATCAGGCGGCGGCCAGAAAGTTCTTGCAATTCCATCACGGCGTTGGTGACGCCCATGGTCACGTCGGCTAGTGGTTCTTCAACGGTGGTCGGAGCCTCGCCGCGAAAAGTTTGGCGCCAGTGTCCATCTTTTTTTTCCAACATGATGGCTTTAGTGGTGGTGCTGCCGCAATCCGTGGCCACAACAATTTCAAGAGTGTCTTTGTTCAAGCTGCTCTGATTTTTTGCGGCGCCGCTCATGTTGATTGGCAAGCCTACACGCAGCGCGGTGGAATTTGATCAATTCTGTTTCATGTTTCAGATGAAACAGATGTTGAAAATGCCAGCGGAGGATGGCGTTGCCTGGGCAAGAACCAAGGCGTTTAGGCTTTGATTGAGATGGCGGCCATGAGCGATGAATTGCTTTCACACTGACGGTTGTGATGGCGGCGCTGGCGGCGGATTTTTGTTGCTAGCGTGAATTTTTCCCTCGCGCTGAGTTTCCATTTCGTCCATGCGCTGCAACATCCATGCAATTGCTCC
>CAJACJ010000222.1 GCA_903938205.1 uncultured bacterium | reverse complement strand
GTTCGCCATTTCGCGTTCCTGTCGCTCGGCTTGCCGCCGCACGCGCCGCAGTTTTAGATCCCGCTCGTGCGAAGTCCTCCAAGGCAAAGCGCAAGTGAGATTCAGGACTTGCGTATTTGTTGCGGCGCTATGCGCGTTGACGTCATGCCAAGACAGCGCATACGCGCCGTATCCGCGAGAGTTGGTTCCTGGAACGGTGCGCCATTATTCATGTCGTTTATTGCGTCCTAAAAAGGAAATGAAAGAGCAGATATTAAAAATGGATGGGGTGCTCGATGAAGTGGAGTGGAAAACTGCTCCGTGGAGCGAGCCATTCATTGATATCGAAGGCTCAAGCAAGCCCACTCCTCGTTACGCAACTTGGATGAAGATGTTGTGGGATAAGGAGTACTTGTACATCGCGGCACATATAGAGGAACCTGACTTGTGGGCCACCATAAACAAGCGCGACATGGTTGTTTTTCACGAGAACGACTTTGAAATATTCATCGATCCCCAGTATCAAATCTTCACAGGTCCAGAAGCAAACAAGCAGTCGTATTACGAACTTGAATTCAATGTCAATGCAACACTCTTTGATTTATATTTGACCAAGGAATATCGGCTTGGCGGCACCGCGCATCCAGAATGGAATTGCGAAGGTATTGAAGGTGTGATCAACAAATTGGGTACCTCCAACAACGCCTCCGACACGGACAAGGGTTGGACTCTCGAAGTGAAAATTCCATTTCGGTGCTTGCGACCGCCAACTACGGTGACCAACGACATAACTGAAAATATTCGCAATGGTGATACGCCGTTGGTGGGCGATGAGTGGCGCATGAACTTTTCGCGCGTGGAGTGGCAGCTTGAAAAAGTCGGCAAGGATTACGTCAAGAAGCCTGGAACCAAAGAGGACAATTGGGTTTGGAGTCCGCAATGGACCGTCGACATGCATCAGTTGGAGCATTGGGGCGTGGTCACGTTTACGCAATAAGGCGCTGCAAAGCGATTGATTTCTAGCCAAAATCCGCATTTTTCATAAAAATAGGAATAAAGATGCAGCCGGAAAGGCGTTTCATGCGGATGCAACTCTTCGCAAAGGATTTTTATGCAACATCAAAAACCAACCACATCTTCGGATTCATTTTCACTTGGACACCCGCCACAAGATCAACGTGTTTTGCTTGAGCACCTGGAAGTCATTCCAGATTCCGACAATTTGTTCCACCAGGTTTTGCAGCAGGCCTTGACCGCAGCGCAACTCACTGGCATGCGCCGTTCGCATCAACTCATGTTGGCGCAACCAAAGAATGAAATCGTTGTGCACTTTCCAGTGCTCATGGATGACGGTCAGCATCGTCTCTTTACTGGCTACCGCATTCAACACAACAACGCGCTTGGTCCATACAAGGGCGGTCTGAGATTTCATCCGCATGTCACGCTGGATCAAATGAAGGGTCTAGCCATGGTCATGACGCTCAAGTGCAGTTTGATGCGTCTTCCATTTGGCGGCGCCAAAGGCGGCGTGCGTTGCAATCCGCGTGAACTCAGCAAGGATGAACTCATGCGCGTCACGCGTCGATATTGCTCTGCCATCAGCAATCAGATTGGTCCCGATTACGACATTCCTGGTCCAGGCGTTGGCACGGACGAGCAAGTCATGGCATGGTTTGCCGACACATTTGCGCAGACCACACCGGAGCATGGTCGCCAAGATGTCACACGCGCTGTCACCGGCAAGCCTGTTGAACTTGGTGGTTGTCCAGGACGTGACCGCGCAAGCGCAATGGGCATGGTCACAGTGCTTGAAGAGTTACTTCCAGATTTTGATCTACAGCTTGAAGGATTGCGCTTCAGCGTGCTTGGCTTTGGAAAAGTTGGAAGTTGGACTTCGCGCATTTTGCAGGAGCGCGGCGCCTTGTTGGTTGCTGTCATGGACGACACGGGCGCGGTGCGCAATGATCGCGGCATTGATGCGCAAGAGTTGTCGCGCCATGTTCATGCGCATGGCGGCGTGATTGGATTCTCCGAGGCACAAACTGTGCAAAAGAATGATTTTTATAGCGCTCCAGTGGATGTGTTTATTCCCGCCGCGCTTGAGCGCATGTTGGACGCGGAGGCGGCTTCGTTGATCACGGCGCGCGTTGTCGCGGAGGCGGCCAGTCTGCCAACCACCGCCGAGGGTGATGAAATCTTTTTGCAGCGCGGCATAGAAGTGTTGCCAAGTATTTTGTGCAACGCTGGTGGCTTGGTTGCAAGTTATTTTGAATGGGTCATGAACAAAGGCTCAGAAATGTGGACGGCCACCGAGGTGGAAGAGCGATTGAGCCAGCAAATGATTTTGGCGGCGCGTCGAACGCGTTTGGCGCGGCACCGTTTTGAATGTGATTTGCGAACCGCGGCGTTATGCGCGGCGGTGGAGCAAATTGGCCGAGTGCATGAGCTGCGCGGCGTGTTTCCGTAATTCGTCGTCGCTGTTCAGCGGACTTCAATCAACGCGCGCTTTCCATGTGCTTGGTTTTCAATTTGCTTCAACGCAAGATCTGTTGCAACGGAGTTCAACTAACGCGTGCGCTTTCAATGCGTTTGATTTGAAATCACCTTGAGTCAAGATTTGTTACAACGACATTCACTCAACACATAGACATTCTCAGGCGTGTAATTCGTGTTTCACGAGCTTCGCCAACTCCGCGGCGCTTGCGTGATCAATGGCGCTTGGCTTCCATGTAATTGCAAGTCCACG
>CAJACJ010000221.1 GCA_903938205.1 uncultured bacterium | reverse complement strand
CCCAGTGGTGGTGATGAATTATCCAAAGGGCATCAAGGCTTTTTACATGCGCTTGAATGACGACAACAAAACCGTGGCAGCCATGGATGTGCTGGCGCCAGGCATTGGAGAAATTATTGGTGGCAGCCAGCGCGAAGAGCGTCTTGATGTGCTTGACGCGCGGATGCGAGAAAGCCATTTGGATCCAGCGGATTACGGTTGGTACCGAGATTTGCGCCGCTATGGTTCGGTACCGCACGCAGGCTTTGGTCTTGGATTTGAGCGGACAATTTCTTACGCGACTGGTCTGACAAATATTCGTGATTGCATTCCGTTTCCACGCGCCACGGGGACGTGCGAGTTTTAATACTGGGTTACAGGTTCACAGAAATTAAATTTCGACACTTAGATTCGCTTGTGATGAATTCGTTTCTTAAATATAAAAATTATTGTTCAGGTCACTGCCAACACATTTTCAAAAGGTTTCACAAATGAAATGCAACATCAATCAGCAAGGACGAACCGCGCGCATCATCATGGGGGCTTGTATTGAATCGCTAGGAATTGCCGCAGGGATATGGTGGTTCATGGGCGGACCCGCGTGGCTCATTTGGCCTGCGATTGGCTGCATTGCTGGCGGTTGGTTCGCAATTATGGAAGGCATTCTTGGCTGGTGCGCCATGCGCGCCATGGGTTTCCGCACCCCGCTTTAATTGCTAGACTTGTTCCCTCACTGAATTGTTGGCGGGGCATAGCTCAGCTTGGTAGAGCGTCTGGTTTGGGACCAGAAGGTCGTCGGTTCGAGTCCGGCTGCCCCGATTGTTTGTGCAAGATTGGAAGAAGTTTGACCGATCAATCATGCGGCGTTGTTGAACGAATGGTTTCAGGAATTCATGGATGCAATGATTACGGAACTTGCGATGACCGAACCAGCACCAACCGATTTCATGTTGAGCTCGTATGCGCCAATTTTAATTGTATTTGTAATGGCGGCGGGCTTTGCTGCGTTCAATCAAATTGCGAGTTCGTTCCTTGGGCCCAAAAATGTTGGCGCCACAAAGGGCACGCCTGTGGAAAGCGGCATGGATGCCATTGGCACCACGCGCAAGCGTTTCAATATTCGTTTCTATGTGTTGGCCATGACCTTCTTGGTGTTCGACGTGGAAATTATTTTCCTGTACCCATGGGCCGTCACCTTCACGCAACTTGAGCCAAAGAGTCCGGAGGCGTTGCTGTTCTTGGCGCGCATTCTGTTCTTTATTGGGACAAGTGTGGTTGCGTACATCTACGCGTGGCGCAAGGGTGTCTTCCGCTGGGATTGATGCGCATCATTGAAACGCGTTTCGATTTCGGGAGCCATATAAAATTTTAGAAGCGCTCGGCCGCGGTCTTGGGTGAGCCGTCCCACACATCGGACATTTGTCCATTCACCGTGGTTCCGTTTTGAATGGCGGTTGGTATGGTTTCGAAAAATTTCCAGGGAAACGGCAGCTCAAACTTGGTCAGTTCGTCCAACGTGGCGCGCTCTTCAACTGTCAATTTCACAGCAAACGCGCCCAAATTGTCGGTTAGTTGCGCGCTGTGGCGGGCGCCAATAATGACGCTTGTGACGCCGCTTTGATCTAACACCCAGCGCAAAGCAACTTGCGCAACCGTGGATTGGTGCGCCGCGGCAATTTCCTTCAGGCAATCAAGCAAGACAAATGTTTTTTCAACCATCCATGGTGATGTTGATTTTACGCGCGTTGCGCCGGTGTCATTTGGTAAATGACTGCGATCAAACTTTCCACTCAGCACGCCTCCACGAAGCGAACCCCACGGCGTGACACCAAGATTGAGGTCGCGCGCCATGGTCATGAGTTCGCTTTCCACGGTGCGCTGCAAAAGTGAATATTCAATTTGCAAAGCGCACAACGGTTCCCAACCACGCATCAACGCCGTGTATTGACATTTCACACACACCCACGCTGGATGATCAGACAAACCAATGTGTAATACCTTTCCAGCTTTCACCAACTGATCCATTTGCGACATCATTTCTTCAACTGGCGTGTGTTGATCCCAAAAGTGCGCCCACAACAAATCAATGTGATCGGTTTGCAAACGGCGCAATGAATCTTCAACCGCGTGGCGAATGGCTTTGCGACCGGCGCCGCCGCCGTTGGGATCGCCAGGCCACATATTGCCCATGAACTTTGTGGCAATCACAACGCGATCGCGTGTGCCCTTGCCCGCGCCAGTTGAAAAATAATCACCAACAATTTTTTCACTGTGGCCCTTGTTGTACATATTGGCGCAATCAATAAAGTTGCCGCCGGCCTGCAAGTAATGCGTCAGCATTGCGTGGCTTTCTGTACTGTCGGTTCCAATTTTCCACTCGTCACCAAACGTCATGGCACCAAAACACATTGGACTGACGCGAAGACCAGAGCGACCAAGCGTGACGTAGTTTTTCAAAGATTCATGGTTCATTCCGCAACGATACGCACTTTGCGCTAGTCACGTTGGAAGACGTAGTCCATGTTGCGATTTCAAAAGTATGAATTCAAATACCGCAATTTTATAACAAATACGGTTGCGCCATCGCGCTGGGCAAACTTGATCTGCCCAAGGTTTTTGTGCGCAACACAAAGCGCCCTACATAAAATATTATTTTTCAGAAGCCTTTAGCGTGACTTTCACATCTTGTTCGGAACCATCGCGCTTGATGTGCAGAGTGACCACATCGCCAGGATTTTTCTCGCGCAACTTGGCCATGAGTTCGCCAGAGTCACTCATGGGTTCATCATCCCATTTCAAAATAACATCACCCTTTTTCAAACCAGCGTCCGCTGCGCTGGTTTGCGCGATGACTGCCTCAATTAAAAGTCCTGGATCTTTGCGTTTACCTTGACCAGGTGAAATTCCAAGTCGAACTTTTGCATAACCGCGACTCGCGCCTCCGGAACTGTCTGTGCTTTGAAACACGGGCTTGGTCGGAGTTGTCACAAGAATTTTTATCAAGCCCTCTGCCAACGCAATCACCTTGCTGGCTCCGTATGGATTCACAGTAAAACCTTGGTCAAGTGGCGTGTGATATTCAGGATGAGTTCGTGTGAAGAGAAACAATACTGGAATTCCAGCGGCGTAAAAACTAGCGTGGTCACTTGGTCCACTACCCGTGGCATCCGCATCAACCGTCAAACCGCTGGCGACCACCGCGGGCCGAATGAGATCGGTAAAACCCTCAGCTGTGCCAGTGCCACTCATGGCCAAACGATCGCCACTCAGGCGACCGACCATATCCATGTTCAACATTGCCGCAATTTTGTCGGCTGGAATTGTCGGATGCTTCACATACTCGCGACTTCCATCAAGACCCATTTCCTCGGCGGTGAACGCCATTAGCAAAATGCTGCGACAGTTTTCCGGCGCCTCTTTGGAGCCCATGTAGTCCTTCAACTTTTTCGTAAGGCATAACATGGCGGAAGTTCCGCTTGCATTGTCATCCGCGCCAGGATGTAACTTGCCACGATTGTTTGGCTGCGCGCCAAAGTAGCCCATGCCAACGTGGTCGTAGTGCGCTCCAAGAATCACCCACTCGCTTGCCAGCGCGCCCTTGCCAGCAATAATGCCACCAACATTTTGCGCTGCTAAACCTTTTTCAGAAATGGCGACATTGATGCTTGCCTTGACATTGGGTTTCAGCGCGATAGTTTTTATTTTTCCATCGTCGGCCAGACGACGCATATCCATTAATGACCGACCGCTTTCGTCAGCAGACTTCACCAACACGTCCGCTTGCTCCTGCGTAATTTGCACAATTGGAAATTCATAGCTTGAACCAAACACACTGCTCTCGGTGTTCTCAAGTCCCTTGGCGCCGCTTTTACATTCCGGCGGATTCACCATGATCAAAGCGGCGGGCTTTCGCTCTGCAAGCGCGTCAAGTTTGGGACGCATGCCGGCATATCCACTAAAGCGACGATCGCTCCACAAACTTCGTCCACCTTCATCGAGCGGTTCGTATCGTAAAAACATAACTATTTTACCTGAAAAATCATCATTTTCACTGAAGCTGGTGTAATCATCTTGACCCGCCTCAATGGCGTAGCCAGCAAACACAAGTGGCGCGGTCACATCGCCGCTGCCAGAACTTCCGATGACCTCAAACTGATCACCGCGCTTGAGTGAATGACCACTCATACTTACAACGGCCGTTTCAACTTTGGGTGCGCCGCCCTGAAGTTCAAATGGCTGGCGAAAACTTTTTACCGACGCGTCTCCTGCCGTTGTAAACGCTGGCTCAAGCCCCGCTTGCTTCATAAAGAACTCAACATACTCCGCGGCTAAATCATTGCCGCGACTTCCTGGAACGCGTCCCTCAAAAAATGGATTTGAAAGTGTCTGCACGTGTTGATACCACTCAATGGCAACTGGACCCATTGCTGTAAGAGCGACGCGCAAATCTGTTTCGGCAGGATTATTTGGATCCGCTGGGATTTCGTCAGGTGAATAGGTGTAAGGATTGACCGACTTGCCTTCCACGAGTTCGCCCTTGTGTGGCGGCTTGGTGGCGTTTGTTGGGATATTGGATTCTTCAGCCGTTTCGGTTTGACTGCTGGCT
>CAJACJ010000220.1 GCA_903938205.1 uncultured bacterium | reverse complement strand
TTGCTTTTGGTCTTGCTTTTGGTCTTGCTTTTGGTCTTGCTTCTGATCTTGCTTCTGATCTTGTTTCTGATCTTGCTTTTGATCCTGCTTCTGATCTTGCTTTTGATCTTGCTTTTGATCTTGCTTTTGATCTTGCTTCTGATCTTGCTTCTGGTCTTGCTTTTGATCTTGATTCTGCTCTTGTTTCTTTTGCTCCTCTTTCATGATTTTCAGCAGTTTGAGGGCAGTTTCAGCATTCACCGCACTGTCGTCATCTTGCGGGGTAGCCGCCAATGCGTCTTTGAAATGCGTGAATGCTTTTTGAACTTTTTCAATTCCTTTTTCCAAATCAGGAGCGGGCTCTTGCGGGGTGCCGGCAGAAGGAGGCACATTTGGGTTGGTTTGCGTCTTTGATTGCTCTAAATTTTTGACGGCGTTTGCGTAAATGGCATTGCCTTCATTGAACATGGATTTTGCCGCCAGATCCGCGGATGTAGTCTCCGCGGAATCCTTGAACAGTTTTTCGGCTTCCGCAAAATCGCCTTGACGAAACTTTGCAATTCCTAGGTTGTAGGTCAATTCCTTGGAATTAGGATTTAGTGTGAGCGCTTCTTGCAGTTCCAAAGCGGCGTTGTTCCAATCTTCTTTCTTTAAGGCCATTTCGCCATTCTTGACAGCGCGTCGATATGCAGCGGCGTCAAATGATTTTTCAAGTTCGCCCAGGTTTACTTCTGGAATGTCCGCGGGTCTAAGCGTGTTGGCATTTGCGGGCAACGCCAAATCCTTCGGCATGTGCAGGGTTGGTGTTGGACTTGCCGCCGGAGTCTGGGGAATTATTGGCGTTGAAATTGGTTTTGATTTCTGCGCAACAACATTGGTTTGCGGAGAAATTTTTTGTTGCGATGCGGGAACCGCGGCCGCAAAAATAAAACTGGCCGCCGCAAGCGCGGCAATGGAAGCTTGAATGCGCGAAGTTCTTGCAATCATGATTGACCACCTTTTGCACCGGCTTTACCACGAGTATCGGAAATGAAACTTTCACTGAGCAAAATCAAAAGTGCCGCCGCGGCGAACCACTGAAAGCGCGGCGTTTGCCTTCGAATCACGGTTTCTTCTTGTTCAGCGCGCTCCAAATTTCCAATGCTGTCCTTGTACACCTGCGCCATATCAAGTTGCGCCGTGCCCGCAGGAATAAATGCGCCGCCGCCCGCAACAGCGACTTCACGCAGGGCAACATCGTTCATCTTTGTCCATACTTCCTGACCGTCGTGCACCAACCATCGCGTCGCTTGCGCGCCTTCTGTCACAGGAATGCGCGCGCCGTCACGAGAGTCACCAATGCCAACGGTGAATATGCGAATTCCACTTTCAGTGAAAGCTTTCGCGGCGGCTTCGCTGGGCATGCTTTCCATGTCCTCGCCATCGCTCAAAATAATGATGGCCTTGGCGCCTTTACTTTCAACTGGAAAACTTCGCGCAGCCAAACGGATTGCATCGCCCAGTAATGTGCCACCGCGAGTGGCCGCCTTTGGTTCCAACTCCACGACCGCTTGGCGAAACGCCGCGTAGTTCAATGTCAACGGAACTCGAAGCGCTGGTGCGCCAGCAAAATCAATCAGCGCCACGCGATCGCCGCCCAACACCTCGCTGGCGTCAATGGCGAATTGTTTTGCCCGCTCAAGTCGGCTGGGAGTCGCATCGCCCGCCAACATGCTTCGACTGACATCAATCACAAATGCCACATCAAGCCCGCGTTGTTGCACCTGTTCCACTTGCATTCCCCAGCGCGGATCCATCAAAGCTAGCGTCAGGGCGATCATTCCCAGCGCGCCAAGGAACAATCGGAACCAGCCGCGCGCCAAATTTAAATTTGGAATTAATTGTTGCAGTAGCGGCCACTCGGCAATGCGTTGCAATAAAATGCGCCGCTTACGCAAGCCAAGAAAAGCGACCAAGACAATAAGGGCGACAAGCCACAACCACGCCAACGCCCAAGGTTGCGCGAATTGGAATGATCCACTGTTCATGAATGGGACCTCATGGAAGTGTCCTGAATTTGGTGTGCGACAAAAGAAGTTCACCCGCGAGCACGATCATGGTCAGCGTCAATAAGGAGGGCCATGCAATTCCAGCGAATTTGAATCCTTCGACGGCCAAATCTTTTGCAAGAATAGTCCGCTTCTGTTCGGTTACTGTTTTTTCAAGTTCATCAATTCGTCCGTAAATTTTTTCTAGGCTGCTGGTGTCAGTCGCGCGGAAATATTGTCCGCCAGTTGCGGTCGCCATTTTGGTCAGCAATCCCTCGTCAATATTCACGGGTTGCTTCACCATTTGAGTTCCAAACGGTGTTTGCACGGGCATCAGTGCCGTGCCGCGTGTGCCCATGCCAATGGCGTACAAGCGAATTCCCAATGATTTGCACAGTTCCGCGGCGGTCATGGGATCAATGTCGCCGGCGTTATTTTCGCCGTCAGTCAGCAGCACTAACACTTTGCTCTTGATGCGGTTGGCGCCGTTGCGATTTTTTCCATCGGTGGCGTCGCGCAATTTTTCCGCGCCAAGCGACACGGCGTCGCCAATCGCAGTCCCGTCATCGCCAATTGATGGATCAGCGGGCTTGATGTCCTTCAGGCCCGCGAGCAACCATTCATGATCCATGGTCAGGGGGCTGACACTGTCGGCAAAGCGCGCGAATGTGACAAGACCCACCAAGTCATCTTTGCGACCAGGCAAATTTGCGCCGCCGTCCACAAAGAGATCGACCACGTTTTTCAATGCGGTCAGTCGATCCACGGCGCGGCCATTTTGTGTGAAGTCCATGGCCAGCATGGAACTTGATCGATCCACAACAAGTTCAATGGCAACGCCGTCGGTGAGCGTGGAGGTTTGCTCGTTAATGCGCACCGGTCGTGCGATGCACACAATGAGCAGCGCCAATGTTGTCGCGCGCAGCGCATGCGGAAGCCAACGCAATTTAGCGGCCGTTCCCGCTCCCGCAATCTTGGCGCGGTTGACAACGCTGAAGGTCATGGCGGGTTGGCTACGTCGGCGCCACAATCGCCAAAAAGCAGCCAAAACTAGCGGCAAAAGCAGCAACATCCAAGCCTCATTCAATTCAAAGTGATTCATGAGCGCGCCTCCTGAGTCGCTTCAGATGGGCTCTCATGTCCATCTTTGGCAACGGTTGGCGCGGACTCGCGAACAAAACCTCGCGCCGCATCAAGTCCGCGGTCGCATTCGGAAGGACCCGGTCGTTGCGCTGCATACTTCACCATATCGGCCGCGCGCAGAAAAGATGCCAGCAAGCGTTGATGATCATCAACAATCTGCGGATGATGCCGAGCCGCTGTTAAAAATTCCTTGGTGGTTTGCTCTGGCGCGTGAATGCCGAAGCGACCCTCGACATAGTGGCGCACGGCGTCGGACAACAAGACATAGAAGTCAAGCACCAATCCCTTGTTCGGCAAGTCACGCGCGGCGAGTTCGTTCAGTTCGCGCAACGCCCGTTCATGTGGCGCTTCAATAATGACGGGCGCAACTGGTCGGTGGAACCACCATCGATAGGCTCCAGCACCTATCACCGCGATCAGCACGCATAGACCAATGATCCATGCCCACTGCGTTTCAAGAGGCACATCCACTGCGCCTTTAATATCTCGAAATGAAGCCGGATTAAATTGGCCTTCGAGACGTGATTCAACGGCGATGGCAAGCGGGGGACTCTTGATCGAACTTTCCTTGCCCGCGCCGTCGCGCACAGCCACTTCAAATGGTGGCACCTCTATTTTCTCGCCGCTCTCGAAGGTCACCAAGGTCAATTGCTCTGCGACGCGATTTGGAAACGCGGGATTCTTAGGCAGTGGCGTGCTTGCTCGCACTTCAAAATTGCCGACATTCTTGCTGAAATTTGGCATGGTCACGCTTGTATCTACGCCGCGATCCACTTCGACCACAACTTGCAAAGGCTCGCCCACGCGAATTTCAGAATCGGCAGTGGATACACGCAGCGTCACGCCGGTTTCCGTGGTTTCAACGCTTAGGGGTTTTGGCGCTTTGGCGTCTTCACTCTTTTGGCACATCACAAGCGCGCTTGAAAGCGCAAGCACAATGGAGGTGTGAGCAAATTTCATCGTGCCCTCCGCGATTCGCGGCGGCGAAAGACTTCCGTGAGCGGCTTCACAAAGTCGCCGCCGGTTTCCACCTCAACAGGATCTATTTTTAAACGCATGAATGTTTGCTGCAATTGAAGACGGTCTTGCGCTGCTTGGTTGGCAAAGCGCGCACGCACCCCGCGATCCGAAGTGTCCATCATAAATCGTTCGCCAGTTTCTGGATCTTGCACTTCGATCAATCCAACATTTGGCAAACTCTGTTCGCAGCGATCAGAAATCACAACAGGAATGCAATCGTGGCGCCGCCTAGCGATGGCCATGGAGCGCTCCCAGCCAGTATCTTGGAAATCGCTGATCACAAAAAGAACGCTGCGTTTGCGAACGATGCCCAAGACCTCATCGATAGCCGCGGCGATTCGAGTTCCTTTGCCTTTGGCTTCGAGCGCCAACAATTCACGGACAATGCGCAAGACATGGCGCGTTCCTTTGCGCGGCGGAACAAATCGCTCAATGCGATCGGTGAACGCAAGCAATCCCACCTTGTCGCCGTTTCGAATGGCGCTAAAAGCGATCGTGGCCGCTATTTCCGCCACCATTTCGCGTTTCAGACTGCCGAGTGTTCCAAAGTCTTGGCTGGCTGAAAGATCAACCGCCAACATGACCGTGAGCTCACGCTCCTCCTTGAAAATTTTAATATGTGGGCTGCCCACGCGCGCGCTGACATTCCAATCAATGGATCGAATGTCGTCGCCCACAATGTATGGACGCACTTCTTCAAACTCAATTCCACGCCCGCGAAACGCGGAGTGATAATTACCCGAAAGCACCTCGCTGGTGATGCGGCTGGTTCGAATTTGAATTCGACGCACTTTGCGAATGAGTTCGGTTGCGTTCATGATCTTTCACCATTCACAGTTGAGATCATCAAGGGACGGGAACATGCTCCAAGAGCATCTTCACAATATCGTCGCTTGTTTTTTCAAGCGCTTCCGCCTCGTAACTCAGCCCAATGCGGTGTCGCAACACATCAAGCGCCACATCCTTTACATCTTGTGGCGTGACATATCCGCGACCATCCAGAAACGCCTTGGCGCGACTGGCGATTGTGAGCGCAATGGTGGCACGCGGACTTGCGCCATATTGAATGAGATCCTTCACAGGAACTTTTACGCTTCCTGGATCGCGCGTTGCCACAACAAGATTGACAATGTAATCCTTGATGCGCTCATCGATAAAAATATTGTCAACAATGCTGCGCGCGTTGGCAATGTCCTCTGGCTTTAGCACGGGGCGAATATTTGACGCCATGGAAGTGCGCGCCATGCGGTCCAAAATTTGCCTCTCTTCTTTGGGACTTGGGTATTTCACCACTAATTTCAGCATAAACCGGTCCACTTGGGCTTCCGGCAAACTGTATGTTCCTTCTTGCTCAATTGGATTTTGCGTGGCTAAAACCAGAAATGGATCGGCCATTGGAAAAGTCTCACTACCAATGGTGACCTGTCGCTCTTGCATGGCTTCCAGCAACGCGCTTTGCACTTTGGCTGGAGCGCGATTGATTTCGTCGGCCAAAATAATATTGGAGAAGATTGGACCTTTCTTCACCACAAAGTCGCCAGTGTTGGCGCGGTAAATTAAAGTTCCAATCAGATCTGCTGGCAGCAAATCGGGCGTGAATTGAATGCGCTGGAAATCTGTTTGAATCGCTTTGGCCAAAGTGCTGACCGCGGTTGTCTTAGCCAGCCCTGGAACGCCTTCAATTAAAATATGTCCGTTTCCAAGCAAGCCAATCACCAAGCCTTCAAGTAAATCGTGTTGACCCACGATCACTCTTTGCATTTCCCCAATCAAGGCTTGAAATGGTTTGGCGGCGATTGCGACTTGGCGTTCGAGTTCTTGAATGTCGACATTGTTGGTTTGAGTCACGATTATTTTCTCCGTTTTGATTCTGGCGAGTTACGGTGGCTTCTTAAATTGGTTCGCAGAATGCGTTTGGTTCATTGTGACAATTATTATGAAATGCGTGTTTTGCATATCCTCCATATGCAATGAATTTGCCTTGCGTGTGCCGATTTCTTTCCACAGCTACATTCAAGAGTTATGACAGCCACACACGCACCGATTGCCTGGATTGGGTTGGGAATTATGGGTACTTCCATGGCGGGGCACCTTCTTGACGCGGGCTATCCGCTGACCATTCACACCCGAACCAAATCGCGCGCCGAACCTCTTTTGGCGCGCGGAGCGAAGTGGGCGAATTCAAGTCAAGAAGCCAGTGAAAATTGTGAATATGTTTTTTCAATGGTCGGCATGCCCGCCGAAGTGGATGAGGTATTTCTAGGCGCGCACGGAATTCTGAAAGCAAAAAATTCACCGCGTGTGATTGTGAACATGGCCACAAGTTCACCCACTCTTGATCGTAAAATTGCGAAGATTGCCAAGGCGCAAGGAATTGGATTTCTTGACGCTCCAGTTTCTGGCGGCGACTTGGGCGCGCGCAACGCAACGTTGTCCATCATGGTTGGCGGTGAAGCATGGGCTCTTTCCGAAGTGATGGCAAGCTTTGAGCGCATGGGAAAAACAATTGTGCATCATGGCGATGTTGGCAGCGGACAACTTTGCAAAGTGGTGAATCAATTATTGGTGGGGGCAAACATGGTTGCCGCCGCGGAGGCTTTGACCTTGAGCAAGGAAACCGGACTTGATTCGTGGAAAATGTTGGAGAGCGTGGGCGGGGGCGCGGCCAGTTCGTGGACCCTTACAAATCTGGTTCCGCGCATGTTGCGGGACGATTGGCACAGCGGTTTTTCACTGGCATATTTGGCCAAAGACCTCAAAATTGCCATGGAAACTTGCCAGGAATTGGGACTGCAATTGCCAGGATTGGCCCTTTCTCAGCGTCTTTATAGCCGTTTGGATGAATTAGGCCATGGCGCCCATGGCACCCAGGCGCTTTTGAAGTTATGGAAGCAGGCCGAGGCTTCACTTTCCCAGTGATTGCGACCACTTGGCGAAAGTGAACATTTTGGCTACATTTTGTGGCTCGCCGCATTCTGCGGCATTAGGAGATTTCATGGCCACTGCAACAGCTTCAATTAAACCCGGAACAAAAGTAACTTACAAGGTCATCAAGATGCCCGCCGCTGAAAGTGTGCGCAAGACCATCTTCCGCCTGATGCGAATGGAATCACGCGTTCAGAAGGCGCTTGATCTTCTTGCAAAGCGCCGCGCAAAGACCGACAACAAACATAATCAGCGCGGTGGTCGCACGTGGATCAGCCGCAAGACCGCCAGCCGTGTGGTGGTGTTGAAGCCAGGTGTTTCATTCACCATCTCCTACACCAATCAATTGGCGCCAGATATTCGCAGCGTGCAAAAGTATCTGCAACAAACTTCGAAGTAATTCGCAGGTTTGATAATGAAAATAAATCAACGCGTCGCAAGACGCGTTTTTATTTTTGAAATTACCGGCTCAAGATGGCGTTGCGAATGGGAACAAGCACGCTAGGAATGACGCGTTCCTCCGCAAGCCGCTCGGCGTGACCAGCCAACGCCGCCATGGCGGCCGACAAATCTTCCAGTTTGGCAATGGGAGAAGTTCGACGCACGGTCAGGAACACGCTAATGGGTTCGCTTGGAAATCGCAGCGGCGTCATGTCCAGTCCCTTCGTGCGGCTTTTGATTTCCACAAAGGCTTTCACACCTTCTTCTTGGTCAAGGGAAAACCCAATGAATGGTTGAATATCCGAAGGCTCATCGCGGTCTTTTTCAATCAGTCCACCAAGCGGGCTATCCGCAAGAAGCGCGTCAAAAATAATCGCGTCTCGGTTGCCTTCGGCCTCAAAGTCAAAGCCAAAGACAAGCTCTAAATGATCTATATCCAAAGGTCGAATTGACAAAAACCACGGCGCAGTTTCCAGAACCAATCGATGCAATCGATA
>CAJACJ010000219.1 GCA_903938205.1 uncultured bacterium | reverse complement strand
GGTCGACTGATCATGAGAAAGTGAGTTTGCGTTGGAACGGGTTGCGCTGGAAAGAATTTAAGATCAACGCCCGAGCCCGCGATCATGTGTACGCGCGCATTGGGAACATTGACCAGCACGCCAAGCGCGGCCAGTTCTTTGCGGTCAATTTGGTTTTGAAAGAACACCGCGTCGCATGCGGCAAGTGATCGTTTATAAAGATGGGTGGAGAAAAAGCGAATGCATCGCCGTGTAAGCGAGTGACCCGTGAACGCAAAGCCAAGACCCGTGACAATAGCTGCGACATTTTTCACGCCCGCCCGTCGCGCGGCAATCGGACCAAACGCAATACACTTTGGGTTGTAGGCAAGCAACGCATCCACGCGCTGCGCTTTCAAAATATCGCTGACCGTTGTTTGAAATTGCAAATCCCGCAGCGGCGAAATAGTGCCGCCGCGCAGTGGCGTGTCAAAGTGCTCCACGCCAGCCTCGCGCAAGCGATGCCGCGCGCGCGCACTTGCTGGAGAAGTGAGCGCAATTATGCGGTGGCCATTGGCTTGCGCCGCGCGAATCAGACTGCCGCGAAACGCAAGCACGTGTTGCGCATTCTTGCCCAAAAGCGCGAGTGTTTGCTGGGTCATAGGACGTGTCTCAATCTTTCACTTCTTGAGTTCATCGCACGCTTAATTCCGGCAAGGAATGTGTTGGCGCTCATGATGTTGGCTTCCAATGTTCAACCCACGCCATCCACATCAGCAATGCCCACACTTTGTGCTGACGCCCGCCGCCGCCGGCGCAGAACTGGCTCCATTCGCGCGCCACAACATCCGCGTTTAGAAATCCTTGATCACGCACGCGCGGCTCGCTCAGCAAATCATTGGCCCATTCTTTCAGTGGTCCACGTAGCCATGACTCAAGTGGAATTGCAAATCCCATTTTGGGACGGTCCATCAGTGGTGCTGGAACAAACTTGTTCAATACTTGCCGCAAAATCCATTTGCCTTGTCCGTTGCGCACCTTCATGTCGGCGGGCAATGTCCAAGCGAATTCAACAAGTCGGTGATCAAGCAACGGAACGCGCGTTTCCAAACTTGCAGCCATACTGGCGCGGTCAACCTTGGTCAAAATGTCATCCACCAAATACGTTGTCTGATCAAGCCACTGCATGGCACGCAACGCGTCAGGCATGTTGGCTTGCGTACACGCATCAAGCGCCGCGGAGTTTCGCTGCGAATCAATCACTAGATTTTCTGGATGACTCCACGAGCTGACCAATGCAAGATAGGCATCGCTCCACTCTTTGCACTTTGCCAACGACGCAAGTTTGTGCAAGTGATCGCCAAACTGACTCGAACGCAATGCGCTGGGCAATATTGGCATGGCGAATTTGCCAACAGCATCAAGTTGCTTGGTGGAAAACATGCGGATCATGGACGCGGCGGTCGCTCGCAGTGGCGTGGGAATGTTGCGCAGCGCGGGCCACACATGATCCATCATTCGATGTCGGTTGTAGCCGGCAAAAATTTCATCACCGCCGTCGCCCGAAAGGGCAACAGTGACATGTTTGCGTGCCGCTTGACTGATGAGATACGTTGGAAGCTGGCTGGAATCTGCGAACGGTTCATCAAACATGTGCGCAAGCAGGGGAATGGCGCCGCGCAGTTCGTTGGCCGAAACTTCCACACTGGTGTGGTCGGTCTTTAAATGTTTCGCCACCGTGTTGGCGTGCAGGCGTTCATCGGATTGTGTTTCTTGAAAGCCAACCGTGAAAGTGCGAATGGGTCGCGAAGAAAGTGATTGCATGACAGCGGTCACAAGCGTGGAATCAATTCCGCCGGAGAGAAACGCGCCAATGGGAACGTCCGCAACCATATGGGCTTCAACCGCTGATTGAACCCGCGTCAGCAGCGCTTCTTGGGCTTGCACATCGTTGCCAACAAACGGTTCTGCAACACCGCGCTCGGCAATGGCGCGAGCGTTCCAATACATGGCGGTCTGTGTTTCGCCCGTGTCCACATGAATGGACATGATGTGCGCGGGAGCAAGTTTGGAAATGCCTTTCCAGATTGTGCGCGGCGCAGGCACATACAGAAATTGAAAGTAGTCAGCCAGCGCGCGTCGATCCACGGCGCGCTCAAAGTTTGGCAGGCAGACAATGGCTTTCAGCTCACTTGCAAATGCAAACGTACGTGTGTCGCCTTTGCCAATCCATCCAAAATAAAGCGGCTTGATGCCAATTCGATCACGAACCAAATGCAGTGTTCGTTCCTGCGCATCATGAATTGCAAATGCAAACATGCCAACCGCGCGCCGCGCAGCGCCTTGCACGCCCCACTTTTCTACGGCCGCTAAAAGAACTTCCGTATCGGATTCAGATCGAAACTGAACACCCAACGTGACCAATTCATCGCGCAACTCTTGAAAGTTGTACATCTCTCCATTGAAGACCAATGTGAAGCGACCACTGTCTGATTGCATGGGCTGCGCAGCCGCATCCGTGCGATCAATAATTTTCAACCGCGTGTGAGCTAAACCCACGTGGGTCGGCGCATGGAACCAAATTCCAGACGCATCAGGCCCGCGGTGTGAAAGCGAGTTGGCCATGTCGCGTAGAACCACTTGCGGGTTCTTGAGTGAATGTGAAAAATCAATAAGCCCAGCTATGCCGCACATGCATTGCCATTCCACAACCCATTGGTGTTTGTTCGGCACGGCGTACTAAATCGCGCACCAAATACAGACATAAAGGTAATCATGAGATGAATGTTATAGCTCAACTCATTCTGTTTCATATTTTCGCAGCCTATTGATTTGAAATAGAAATTCACTATCATGCATTTGTGCGAAATTCTCTCGTGCAAATGACTGGGGCTTCGAAAGTCTTTGTGGCGGCAGCGACCGACGCTCTGTTGTCTGTTGGATTACTGTTTGTCGCCTTTGCGCTTGTGCAAACAGACGTGTTTGTAGCCTGGCACTCATGCCTACCACTTTTGATCTGGGCGGCCATCATTGCGCCGATTTGTTTCTATTCCACGGGTTTATATAAAGAAATTACGCGTTACATCGGTCCCATTTTTGCCGTGCGTGTGGTGGCGGGTGTGGCGTTGCTGACAGTCGCGCTTTTGATTGTTTCGTTTTATACAACCCGAGTTGCCAATCTTCCGCGAACTGTTCCTATTATTTATTTTGTTCTGACCACCCTTGCGGTTGGCGGTACGCGGCTTGGCGCGCGTTGGTGGCTGTTGGGAAAAGGCGGTCATTCCAAGAATTACAAAGTGGCCATCTTTGGCGCGGGCGCAGCTGGTATTGGCTTGCACTCCGCTCTTATTCATGGTCGCGAGCAATCCGTGGTTGCGTTCATTGATGATGATCCAAAACTTCAGGGAAGAAAAATTCACAATGTGCCGGTGTATTCCAGCGAAAATATTGCGCAGGTTTTTTCCAAGCATGAGATCAAGGCATTATTGTTGGCGCTTCCTTCCGCAAGTCGCGCGCGCCGATTGAAGCTTGTTCAGAAAGCCACGGCGTATGGAGTGCGCGTGCTCACTGTGCCTACCTTGGCGGAACTTGACGACGGTTCCGCATCCGTTGGGCAATTACGCCCCGTGAAAGTGGATGATTTGCTTGGACGCACTCCTATTGCCGCCAATGAAGAATTGATGCATCGGCACATCTCAGGCAAAAGCGTCTTGGTCACGGGTGCCGGTGGGTCGATTGGCTCCGAACTCTGCCGAAAAATTGTGGAAGCCGGTCCAACACGTTTGGTTCTTTTAGATCAATGCGAACACAATTTGTATGTGATTGAAAAAGAAATCCGCCACATGATTACAAATCGTGGCGCGGAAATGTTGCTTGAGACTTCGCTTGGTTCAGTGAACGACCGCGTGTTGCTTGATCGATTGTTGGTGGCGCAGCGCATTGAAACGGTGTATCACGCTGCCGCGTACAAGCATGTTCCCATGGTTGAAAAACACGAGACTTCGGGCGTGGAGACCAACGTGTTTGGCACGCTCACCATGGCGCGAGCCGCGATGCATGCCGGAGTGAAGGCATTTATTTTTGTATCAACCGACAAGGCTGTTCGACCTACGAGCGTCATGGGCGCCAGTAAGCGGTTGGCGGAAATTATTTTGCAATCCATGAATGAAATTTCAAATGGACGCACGGTTTTTTCCATGGTGCGCTTTGGAAATGTTCTTGGATCTTCAGGTTCCGTCATTCCGCTTTTTCAAGAGCAACTTGAGCGTGGCGGTCCTGTGACCGTAACGCATGCGGAAATGGTGCGCTATTTCATGACTATTCCAGAGGCCGCCTCACTTGTCATTCAGGCTGGCGCCATGGCCAAGGGTGGCGAAGTGTTTGTGCTTGATATGGGTGAGCCCGTGAAAATTATCGACTTGGCTAAGAACATGATTCGCCTTGCGGGTCGCACGTTGCGTAATGAGGACCACCCGTCAGGTGAAATTGAAATTCAAATCACAGGCACGCGACCCGGTGAAAAGTTGTATGAGGAATTGCTCATCAGTAGCGACTCCACCGCAACCGAGCATGTCTCTATTGGTTTGGCGCGCGAGCCATTTGAATCGTGGAATTCGCTGGAAGTCAAATTGGATCGCTTGCAAACCGCCGTCGATCAACGCGATGATGGCGTGGTGCGCAAATTGCTAGGCGAACTTGTGGGTGGATATCAAGCCAGCACCGTGAAATCACACTGACGCGCTTGCGATTGCGCTGGTCTGCGTCAAGCAGTTTGTCGGCTCAACCAACATTCCAATACAAGCAATAACCAACGGCGTTGTGCCGCGTGATATGGCGTTGCGGTAGGGCTGGCCAACAATCCACGCAATGCAATTCGATTTGTCATTTGGCAAACTCGTGATTGCGGATGAAACAGAATTGATTCACATAGTTGCGACAAGGCTTGTTCGGCGCGCGGGATAATGATGGAATTGTTGTTCTGCAGAATTCGCGCAATCAATGGTTCAGGGAAATAACCGCGTAATAGGTGCGCAAGCATTTCGCTATTCATAGTTGCCACAGGACGCATTGATGTTTGTTGTCCAAATGAATGTTTCGGTTTCGTGACAAGTCCAGTGACCGGCGCTGATGCAATCGTGGCGACTTGATGATTTAAAAACGGCGTGGCGACGGCAAGTGAGTGATGCGCCGAAATTTGATTCAGTAACACGCTATTACAAAAGGGCTGTTGCGGTTGAGTTGGTGACGCAGTGGTTGCGGG
>CAJACJ010000218.1 GCA_903938205.1 uncultured bacterium | reverse complement strand
TGAAAGCGGCGCGTGGAATCCAACGTCGGGCTTGCCTGGGTTTGAGCATTTGCGCGAAGTTCTGAATATTCCAGAGGGGCGTGTTCAGGTTTTTGACGCCACGCGCATAGCCATACAACACCAACTTCTTCTGCAAGGCGCAAGCGCCGTGGCCACCAGCGATCCTCGACGGCTTGTGTCGTGAAGGAATTGTCAGAGTGGTTGGCGTCCAACACGCCGCTAGAACCTGAAGTGAATAAATTTGTGGAATTGTTCGCCCAGGAAAGAATGCGACTGCTTGGAGACAAGTCGATTTCTCAGTATGTGGCGCGCTTGCAGCGAGATCCCAAAGAGGCGATGAATTTGCACCAGCATTTGGCGCCGCCAGAAACTTGGCTCTTTCGTTATGTGGCGGCTTTTGAAGTATTGCGTGAAGAGCTTCAAAAGCGTGATCGTTCGCAAGTTATTCATGTGGCAAGTCTTGGGTGCGCCACTGGGTCCGAGCCATTTTCCATTGCCGCGACTGCGCTTTCATGCGGATTGACGGCCAGCCAAATTCGAATTCTTGCACTTGATTACAGCGAAGATCATCTTGCTCTCAGTCGCACGGGACGCGCAAGCGCCCTTGCGCAACGAACTCCAATTCCAAATTGGGCCTCACCATTCTTGCGACCAACAACGCAAGGACAATTGCAACTGGACTCGAACGGCATGGCCATGATTGATTTCCTGCGCGGAGATTTATCCGCGTGGAAGCCAGATCGCATGTTTGATTTTGTTTTCTGCCGCAATGTCGCAATTTATTTCAACGAGCAAACCAAAAAACGTTTGGGAAAACTTCTCAGCGAAATGATAAAACCAAATGGATTGGTTTTTCTTGGCCACGCAGATTCTGTGATTTTGTCTGACACGGATATGCGCCGAAGCGAAGTGGATCATGCTTTTGTATTTACCAAACAGGAAAAAGTACAACAGCAACGCGCGCCAGATAGTTTCTTGAAGGCGTTCAGTCCCACAATCATTCCCGTTGTTCGACCCACATCGCCACGTCCCGTTCCATCCAAGCCCACATCCGGTGCAATGCAGGTCCCTAACGTGGTCGCAACCACCACGGCGCCAAGCACGGATTTATTCACAAAGGCGCAAATCGCCGCCGACAGTGGAAATATGTTGGTGGCTGAAAGAGCGTTATTGGAACTTTTGAAGGTGAAACCCGCTGAAATTGAAGCACTTGTGTTGTTTGGTTGCGTTCAAATGGCGCAGAACAAATTCACCGAGGCCGAGCGTAGTTTCACCAAGGTCGTGTACCTTGACCCTCTAAACTCACTGGCGCTCTTGTCGCTTGCAGCCCTTGCCGATTTGCGTAGTGACGCAAAAAGCGCGGAACGATTCCGCGATCGAGCCGCACGAACAGTTGTGGAGAAACGCATTGACTAATTCCCCGTCAGACAATCTTGTAGATACAAAAATTGGATTGAACCAACTTTTGGCTCGTCCAATTCAGAACGCCAGCCTGGCTAAGAACACATCTGATTTGGCACAAGAACGCGCGCTCTCATTGCGCGAAGAAGACACCATTCTGTTGTTTCGAATTGGTGGTGAACGATTCGCGTTGCCAGCCAACAGCGTTCAAAATGTATTTCCATCAACAACTGTGCGCAAGGTTCCGCACAGAACACGTCCACCATTCCGTGGATTGTGTTGTTACGAAGGCGCCATTTTGTTGACGGGATTACTGCATGTGGTGCTTGACATGCCGCTTGATGAGAATGCAGATTTAAAACTGCGGCGCATGATTGTGATTGGCAGCGACGACTCCAGTTGGGCGTTTGAGGTTGACGCCGTGGATTGCATACGAAAAGTGGATCCTTCCCAATTTCGAAACGCGCCTGCAACCATTCCAAAAAACGCTTCATCCTGCACGAATTGCATCATTCCAATGGATGATGGCGACGCGGTGCTGCTGAATCCCATCGCTATTCAAACCATCATGGAAAGGTCGATTCAATGAGTGCGTTTGGTGGGTTTGATTTGTTTGAATTATTCCGCGCTGAAATAGTGGCGCATGGCGCATCATTGAATGATGGCCTACTTCGTTTGGAGCAGAATCCAGCGGATGTGCACCCCATTGAAAGTTTGATGCGCGCCGCGCATTCCATCAAGGGAGCCTCGCGAGTCATTGGATTGGATTTAGCGGTTGATCTGGCGCATCACATGGAGGATTGCCTGGTCAACATTCAAAAGAAAATTGAAGTGTGCGGACCAGAGCGCGTGGAACAGTTGCTTGGAGGCACGGACATCTTGACTCAATTGGCCACGATACAAGAGGCGGATTTGCCGACTTGGAAGTCCACACATGCCGTCGATATCAACGCGTTGATCACGGCATTGTCCGCGCCTCCGCAAGCCATGCCCGCGTCCGTCACAACCACGAAACCAGTTGAGGTGGTTGAACAGCCACAATCTTCCCCGGAAATAATCCAGCCGGTATCTGAAAGTTTGGCCGCGCCAATCAAACCACAACCAGCGCCGTTGGCCGCCACGAAGACGGCAGCCAGTTCTTCGGAACAGCCGCTGAAATCTTCGAATAAGTCGACAAATACAGCGAAACCCGTTGCAGCCGCCGTGACGCCTGAAGTCCGAACAGTTCGGGTGAACGCGGAAAATTTGGACCGCATGATGCGCTTGGCGGGCGAAAGCATGGTGGAAGGAAAACGATTTCCACAAATTCGTCGCGGCTTGCGTGAAATGAAATCGCAATTGCGCTTCGCTCGCGACTCGTTCGAGTCGGCCGTGAAACGTCGTGACACCGCTGAAATTTCCAATTCATTGGCGCGCTTGGCAAGCATTGAAGGAAGTTTGACAAGCCACGCTGAATTTCTAGAGAATGTATTTCGCCGCACTGAGGAAGTTGGAACCAAGCTCTATCATGAGGTCATTGGCAGCCGCATGCGGCCCTTTGGCGATGTCACCGCTGGTCATCCCAGAATGATTCGCGATCTTGCTAAGAAGCTTGGAAAGAAAGTTCAATTTGATATCGAAGGCGCGCATGTTGCGGTTGACCGTGACGTGCTTGCCCGCCTAGAGGCGCCGTTGAATCACATGTTGCGCAACGCCATTGATCATGGCGTTGAAGGTCCAGAAGACCGCCTTGCCGCGGGCAAAGGCGAGACAGCGCATTTGCGTTTGCAAGCGCGTCATCACGCCGGCATGCTTGAAGTGCGCATTCGCGACGATGGTCGCGGTATTGATCCAGAGCGCGTGCGCGCAAAAGTGATTGAAAAACGCTTGCAATCCCCTGATATTGCCACCGGCTTGAACAAGACGGAGTTGCTTGAGTTTTTGTTCCTGCCTGGCTTCTCCACCGCTTCACAAGTAACTGAAGTTTCAGGCCGCGGAGTTGGCTTGGACGTGGTCAGTCAAACAGTTCGTGAAATTGGCGGAACGGTTCGTTTGGAATCGCAACCTGGACAAGGCTCTGAATTTATTTTGTCGCTGCCAATCACGCTGAGTGTTATCCGCGCAGTCACCGTTCTTGTGGGTGGCGAAGGCTACGCTTTTCCGCTGGCGCGAATTGAACGCATTGTCAAAGTTGACTCGGCCTCGCTCAAGAGCATGGAAGGCAGACTGGCATTCAATTTGGATGATCGCTCGATTGGCCTGCTACGTGCCAATGAACTTTTTGGTTTGTCGCAAACGCCTGATTCCAATAGTTCCTCCGTGGTGAATGTTGTGGTGCTTGGAGACATTGACAATCCATGCGGATTGGTGGTTGACCAATTCATGGGCGAGCAGGATTTAGTGGTGCGCAAACTTGATCCACGCCTGGGTAAAACTCCATTTGTCAGTTCCGCCGCCATTGACGACGAGGGCCACGCGATTTTGATCATGGATGTTGAGGATTTGCTCATTGGCATTCGACGCGGCCTATCCGAGGGCGGAGTGCGCGGATTGGATATTGCCTCATTACGCCGTAATTCATCGGGTCGCAAGCGTGTTTTGGTTGTGGACGATTCCATCACAGTGCGCGAAGTGGAACGCCAAATGTTGGCGCGTTTGGGATATGAAGTGGAAACCGCCGTTGATGGTGTTGATGGTTTCACTCAGTTGAAAGCGGGACGCTTTGATTTGTTGGTGACGGATGTGGACATGCCCCGCATGAATGGCATTGAGTTTGTGAAGGCGCTTCGACGCGAGCCTCGCTTTGCGTCATTACCCGTTGCCATCGTCAGTTACAAAGACCGTGCGGAGGACCGCGCCGCTGGAATGGAGGCTGGAGCCAACGCCTACCTCACCAAGGGTTCTTTCCAAGATCAATCTTTTATTCAAACCATCACTGACTTGATCGGCGAGGCGCAGGCGTGAAAATTGCTGTTGTGAATGATTTAAAAATTGCCTTGCATGCGCTGACACATATTGTGCAAGGCATTCCCAATGTGACATTGGCGTGGACGGCTTTGGACGGCGAAGAGGCCGTGACGAAATGCGCCGCCAATAAACCTGATTTAATTTTGATGGACCTGATTATGCCAAAGATGGATGGCGTGGAAGCCACGCGCCAAATCATGCGCAAGACGCCGTGCGCCATTCTTGTGGTCACCGCAACCATTGAAGGAAACGCCAGTCGAGTTTTTGAAGCTCTTGGTGCTGGTGCCTTGGATGCCGTTGAAACTCCGCGCTTTGAACAATCCCTTGATGGCGCTGGTGGCGATCGTTTACGAGCCAAAATAGAGCAGATTCGAAGAAATCAGCGCTTGGATATGAAACCGCTGAGCATGCCAATTGTCATCAAGCGTGAACCATTGGAAACAAAATCTGGCATACCCGTTGTTCTTTTGGGCGCAAGCACAGGCGGTCCACAAGCGCTTGCCACCGTTTTAAGGTCGTTCAAACAACCAATCAATTTTGGTGTGGTGATTGTTCAACATTTGGACACCGCATTTGTTCCTGGCTTTCGAAGTTGGTTGAGTCATGAGACTGGATTCACGGTGCGCGCAGCCTCGCCGGGTGATCGCGCAATTGCGGGAAGCATATCTGTTGCTTCATCAGACAGGCATTTGCAAATTACATCGGGTGGCGTATTCATTGAAACAGATATTCCCGCCGATGCCCTTCACAAACCAAGCGTGGACGCGCTCATGCTGTCCGCCGCAAGCACCAAACTATTTGGCGTTGCCGCATTGCTCACTGGAATGGGAAGAGATGGCGCCGCAGGATTGCTGGCGCTTCGAAAATCCGGTTGGGCAACTATTGCTCAAGACGCTGCGACCAGCGTTGTATGGGGAATGCCCGGCGCCGCTGTGCAATGCCTTGCCGCAGAGCAAGTGCTTGCCCTAGATCACATTGGACCAGCTATTCAAGTCGCTCTCACAAGAAAGTCAAAACCAAACCATGTCTAACGCAACAACACTCCGTCCCAGCGCCGCTTTCAAAACCATCGTGTTGCTTGTCGATGATCAAGCCATTATCGCTGCAGCGGTGCACAAAATGCTGCAATCGCAGCCAACATGGGAGTTTCATTATTGCAGCGATGGAACCAAGGCTGTTGAGATGGCGTTGAACGTGAAACCCACTGTCATTCTGCAAGATTTGGTTATGCCCAATGTTGATGGCTTGACATTGGTCACCGAATATCGCAAGCATGGTCAACTTCTTGAAACCCCACTGGTCGTTCTCTCTTCGCGTGAAGAAGCTGTGACCAAGGCGAAAGCATTTGAATTGGGCGCCAATGATTACTTGGTGAAGTTGCCTGATCCGGTTGAGTTGATCGCGCGCATCAAGCATCACTCCGATGGATACAAGGCGGCAATGGAGCGCAACGCCGCGTACGCCGCGCTTGCGGCTAGTGAGAAACATTTACAAGAGGAAGCAAAGCGCGCCGCGGAATATGTGCGCTCGCTTTTGCCCGATCCCCTGACAACCGGTGCCGCGACCACAAAGTGGAAATTTGTACCAAGCGAAAGTTTGGGTGGCGACGCTTTCGGCTACCACTGGCTTGATGAGTCACGCTTGGCGATTTATTTGTTGGATGTGTGCGGACATGGAGTTGGTCCGGCGTTGCTTGGCGTGAGCGCCATGAACACCATTAAAGGTGGCGGTATTCCTGGTAGAGACATGCGCGATCCCGCCGCTGTGCTGGAGGGGTTGAATGATCTTTACCCAATGGCCGAGCACAATGACATGTTTTTCACGCTTTGGTACGGCATTCTTGATGTGGATGCGG
>CAJACJ010000217.1 GCA_903938205.1 uncultured bacterium | reverse complement strand
GCGCGTACTCCGTGCGACAAGAACAACACAGCGCAACATGCGGGCGCAAAAAACCAATCACGCAAGTTCAACGTGCAGCCCAGGCTTGCATGCAAAAACATTTGACGCGATGCTTGCGCATCAACCCTTGGTCGCCAAAGCGGTTTCGACATCCTTCTTTAAATTTTCAACGGCGGCCTCGTCAAAACCCATGTGAACACTGGCAATTTTGCCTGTTGGCGAAATGACCACGGTGAATGGAATTCCGGTCAGTTGAAAGTCCTTGCCCGCCTTGTCGTCGGTGTCAATTAAAGTCGGGAAAGAAAATGCCTTGCCTTTCCAAAATTCACTGACCATTTTGGCGCGCTCCGCTGATGCGTTTGGTCCCGGAGCGACTCGCTCCATGACATTGACGGCGTACACCGCGATTGGCTTGCCGCTTTCCTTGGCCCATTTGGAAAAGGTTTCAAGCAATGGAAGTCCCATCATGCAAGGCTTGCACCATGTGGCCCAGAAATCCAACACGACTACTTTGCCTTTTAAATCCGCAAGGGAAACAGTTGCGCCATCGGTGGTTTGCAACGCGAAATCCGGCGCGGGGTCTCCAACATCAAATGGTTGGTCAAGAGAGTCAAGCGACGCTGTCATTTTGCGACCCGCTGGATCAAATGCGATTGGCGCTGGAAGACCTGCGTCAAAAACTTTGCGATCAAATGTGATGGTCATTGGCAAGCGCATGCCCGGTGGAAACTGCGGATTGGTCATGGACATTTCAATAGCGGTCACCAAACCAGTCTTTGGATCAACACTTGCGACCACTTCGGTGCCTTGTGGATCGACCAACAAAATCTGATCAGGCTTGCCATCAACGCCCGCGCGAAAACCGGCTGGAACAATGGTTGGATTCTGTCCAAGTGTCAACGCGGCGGCCGCGTCGGCTGGATCGCCACCAAGGAAAATCAGCGTAGGCAAAGGCAATTTGCCGCCCATTACTTCACTGAGCGCTTTCAATGTGGTGCCCTCTTGCTTCAGTTGCGCGTACTTGGGTCGACCATCCATTTCAACATACACCTGATCCTTCAAACGAGTCAACGTAATGCCAGGCATCATGACCTTGGCGTCTCCGCCCTTGCTTGTGATCAGTTGAACTCGTTGATCTTTGCCCTGAACTTGTGGCGAGCGAATGATCATGGTTTCTTCAAGGGCAGGAATGGAGGCGTACTTCGCTGGAAGCGCCTTGACGGACTCGGCCGCTTTGGCAGCCGAGGCCGCTGACTTTTCATCAGCGCTCCATGTGGTGGAAGGCGCGGGCGCTTTGAATTCTGGTGGAATTTCCATTGGAGCCCCAGGCATTGGCTCGCCGGACATTGGAGCTCCAGACATGTCATTTTGATCCGCGCTTGGTGTCGCTGTTGCAGGCGTTGTTGGCGCACTCGGTGCGGGAGTTGCAGGCGCAGCACTTGGAGCTTGCGCCAAGCACACTGAAACTGTGCTCACGTTGGCGCAGCAGATCATGCAAAGCAACACGGATAACGGCGACTTGTTCATGTGAACTCCAATGAGATGATTTTCAATCGATTGTCTTTCTCCACACGGAGAAATGGTTGACACACATTCAAACCCAATTCAACATTCCAGCGATCCAACACAACTCCCCATCGCCGTGCGATCCAGCGATGCGAGGAGGAAGTGTACGCTCTCTTTTTGCGTTGGAAGGACCAAATCTCCCGCGATCTCCGCCAGTGGCTGCAAGACAAAAAGCCTTGAAAACATGCGGGGATGTGGCAAAATTAAACCTGGCTCACGCACTTCGCGCTGGCCGAAAAATAAGACATCCAAGTCAATCGTGCGCGGTCCGCCCTGCCCCTCCACCGCGCGGTTTCTTCCAAGAGATTGCTCAATGCGCATGCACGCGGCCAGTAATTCTTGCGGCGTGAGCGAGCAACTTCCCGTGATCACCGCGTTGAGAAAGTGTCCGCCCGCGCGCTCGCCCACGGCGATTGTTTCATACACGGAACTAGCGCGCACATGCGTGAGCACGCCTTGATGAATGATGGCGCGCAATGCTTGGCGCAACAAATTATTTCGGTCGCCCATGTTTGATCCCAGCGCGATGGCTGCGAGTTTGGCTGGATCAAATTTTGCCTGAACAGAGTCCGTATCAAGCATTCTTTTTTGACTCCCAAATCATTGGAGCGGCAAACGCTTCATGGCCCAGCAATGCGAAACGCAACAACGCCAGCGCGGCCTTGGCGGCGCGGTCTCGAATAGATGCACGTTCACCTGGAAAGTGAAATTGTTTCACGGCTTCAAATCGCGGTCCACAAATTCCAATGAACACTTCACCCACTGGTTTTGTTTCGCTGCCACCAGACGGTCCTGCAATTCCGGTGATGCTGGCGGACCACTGCGTCTTGAACAACGCGGCGCACCCACGAGCCATGGCCAGCGCTACCGGCGCGCTGACCGCTCCGTGCGCAGTCAGAAGTTCATTGGGCACTTGCAGCAAATCTATTTTAGCGCCGTTGGCGTATGTCACCGCACCACCGGCGAACCAGGCGCTGGAACCACTTTGCGCGGTGATGAAACTTCCAGCTAAACCGCCCGTGCAACTTTCGGCCAAAGACACTCTTTCACCGCGCAAAATGAGCAATTTTCCCAGCGCGCCCGCGAGCGTTTCTTGATCTCGACCAAATGCGTAAGGCGTCCACAATTGTTCAATCTCGTGCATCGCGCTTTCCATGGCCGCGGAATCTGCAGCCGCATCCACTGCGCGAATGCGCGCCGTGACAATGGATCCGCTTGCCGTGGTGCCGATCAATGGATTGCGATCACGCGCCATTCGTGCGCCAAGAAGTTCAGCGAGAAAACTTTCGCCTTGTCCAAAAGAATGCACCGCCGCCGTAGCCATGACGGCGCGCGGCAAGTGAGGCGCCACTTCCAATTCAAACATGGGTTCCATTTCACGCGGCGGTCCAGGCAAGCACCAAATCTGCGCGCGACCAATCGTTGCGTACAAACCTGGCGCGGTTCCCAAATGATTTGTCAAGCAACGCGCGCCCTTGGGCCGCAACGCTTGCAACGCGTTGTTGGCGGACATGGGTCGGCCGCGATCAATAAACCAGCGATCCAGTGCGGCAAGCGCCTGCGCATCAACTTGCAACGGCTCAACTTCATCCATGGCTCGCCGCAAGGCTTCGCGCGTAAGGTCGTCATCCGTGGGACCAAGTCCGCCCGTGATCACAAGAATGTCGTGGCGCGCGGACAGCTCACGAAACACGGATTCAATGGCGTCTAGGTCATCATGCACGGTGCGAAATTCACGCACCACCACTCCGCGCAATGTGAACTGCGTGGCCAACCATTTGGCGTTGGTGTCCTGGGTTTGACCAAGCATCAACTCATCGCCAACTGAAATAATGGCCGCGCTCACGCTGTTTTTTGTTTGGCCGCTTGATCCACAATCCACTGGTAATTCTCCTTAAAAAATGGCAAAAACAATTGCCGCAATGCATCCACGGGCTCGCTTTGCGAGGGCCACAAATGGCTATCTTTCCATCCACTTCGAAGCCACCCATCGCGCAGCGATTTCAATTGATTGATGTCGGCAAGCGACATTGCGCCATCGGGAGTTTGCACCATTGGAAGCGCGTCGAATTTTTCCAGCCAACTTTTTAATTGCGCATCGGCGACATCGCATGCATGCACTACGCCGTGATGGTCACGCGGATATGCGGGATGGGAAATGATGGCGTTCCACGCGGCCTTCAATTGCGCATGTGAGTCCATGGCCATGGTTGAAAATAAAAGTGGAATGAACGCGCGCATGCTTGGGTTATCAAATTTCACCGCGCTGGCAATGGTCAAAGGATCCACTTGATCGATAAATTGCGTCAACTCATTGGCGTACAGAGAACGCATGATGGGCATGCGGCGCAATTCAAATTCATTCGGCCCGCCTGGCGCGCCCGCGCGAAATTGCCAAAGACGCTGCGCATCTTTGGTGAGACAAAATTCCATGAAGCGAATGGCCGTCTCGCGGTGCGGCGCGTTGCGCAGCAATCCAATTGGATCTGGATCAACGGAACTTTCACCAATGGGCGCGGTGAAGATCAGCATGCGTTGAGCATCCTTGCGACCCGCGCGCATGGCCGCGTCGCTGATGGCTTGAATTTGAAAGCGCGCGTAAAAATCAATCGCAACGCCAGCCGCGGCATCGCCGCTTGAAACATCGATTGGAACACGCGGACCACTGGCCGCAAACCCGCGCGCATTGGCTCCGGCGCGGCGCAAAATAGCGATGCCTTCAAGCCAACCAACGCGCTGCGCGATGGACTCAAACGCGGTCAAAACGCTTCCAGATTGCGCGGGATTGACCAAACTCACCCAGCCAAACAAGCGCGGGTCCGCCAAGTCGCTCCACGATTTCAATTCTGGAACATGCAACTTTTGCAGCTCATCCATGTTCATCACAATTCCAAAAGTCGCCAGCGCCACGCCGTACCAATAGCCCTTGGGGTCGTACAACTTTTGACCAGCAATGTCCGGCATGCCGTAGCACTCTTGCACAAGCGCCGCGGGCAATTCCACCGGCTCAAGAATGGTGGCGGAGTGTGTAAGCGCTTGCCCATTGCTATTGACTGTGACCGAAATTTCTTTTTTCAGCGTGTCAAACTCAAAGCTGCCGCCGCCAAAAATTAAATCCGCGTCGCCGCCCACGGCAAGTTTTTTTTCAAGGCGCGATTCCCACGCCGCCACAAGCATGCGGCGAATATCAATTGCGCCGCCAGGCGTGCTCCACTGCACATCCGCGCTCTCACCATATTTTTTCTCATGCCACGCTGAAAACGCCCGCCCAAATTCCATGCGAATTTGCTCGTTGTTTGGCGTAAGAATAATCACTTCGCGCTTGGCGTTGGCCGCGATTGCGCCATTGTTGACCGCGGAAGAATTTCCAGGTCGCAAAAGCAACGGTATGGCCAGCAGCGCGACAAACGCAATAGTAAATACAACAATCCGATTCATAATGGATTTGTCGCGCGCGCGCCTTGAGCATAAAGACCCGCTGAAATTTCCGTGGCGAAGGCTTGCGCCGCCGCCGCGACATGTTGCGACCATTCACCATCGCGATTTTCAAACGCCTGCATGACGGAGCGGCTTGCTGTGATCAACGCGCCGCGACCATGAATGAAACATTGCAACGCGTCGGCAAGTCCGCCACCTTGCGCGCCAAAACCCGGCACAAGAAATGGCGCGCTCGGCATGCGCTGACGAAGTTGCCGCGCATCCGCGGATTTTGTCGCGCCAACAACGGCGCCAAGCGCGCTGAATCCGCACGCGCCAACATAGTGCGCGCCCGAAGCTGCAATGACATCGGCCACACTTTCCGACACCGTGCGCCCATCGTCTAAGCGCGCGCTTTGCACCGCGTCACCCGCAGCATTGCTAGTTCGAACCAACGCAAATACGCCAAGACCCGCTTGCAGAAAAGGTAGAAATCCATCTGCGCCCAAATATGCATTGGCCGTCACCCAGTCCGCGTGGAAGTGATCAACCACGGCCGCGGCGTAATGCTGTGTGCTGATTCCAATATCGCCACGCTTGCCATCCAAAATGACTAGGAACTTTCCGCGCGCATGCGCCAACAATTTCGCAAGCGCGTTCATGCCAGCCACGCCGTGGCGCTCAAAGCATGCCGACTGAAATTTCACCGCGGGCACATGCGGCTCGATCGCGTCAAGAAAAACGCGCCCCCAGGTTTCAAACGCGCTCGCGGGATCAAGTCGCTGAAACGCGGATGGAAGCCGTTCAAAAACTGGATCCATGCCAACGCACACCGGCGCGCCGCGGCGCGTAATCCACGACTCAAGAAGATCGGCTGGGTGATCCTGTTTAACCATGTTCCCCATCATAGAGGCGCGGGTTGATCAAGTACCATGCGCTCCCGTGAATTCACCAAACGAACCAACTGAACCGCCACCGCAAGCTTTGCACCTTGAAAAATCCAAGGGACTCACCGTGACGTGGCGTGATGGAAGCAAAGGATTTATAGATGTTGTCACGCTGC
>CAJACJ010000216.1 GCA_903938205.1 uncultured bacterium | reverse complement strand
TCGATCACCAACGGCTTCAACCGCGCTTGCCTCGGCCTGAAGTTGCGTGTGAAGACGTTCGATTTCAAGTTCCGCCACCAGGCGCGATTGCAATTCATTGGCGCGCTGTGTTTCAAGCGTCACCAATTCTTGTTGCAAACTTTCCACGCGTGACGTGAGACGTTTGACTTCCTCGTTCAACAATGGAACGCGCTCATCCATAGCCGCCAATCGGCCAGCGGCGCGCGCGCGTTCACGCTCCACACCGGAAGCGGTGTCGCTGCGTCGTCGGATTTCCTGCTCGGACTCGCTTAGTTTTTCAGAGGCCACGGCACGCTCACGCGATGCGCTTGCCGCGGCTTGTTCCGCTTCGGTGACTTGCGCTTCGGCCGCCGCGGTCAACGCTTGCGCGTCTTCAAGGCTGGCGGAAAGTTCGCTTAATTTGGCTTTGATCGCGGCAATTCGCTGCGCTTCAGTTTCCGCGGCCGCTAGATTTTCGGCGCGCGCGCCCTCCAAAAACTCAAGCCGCTGTTGGCATTGGCGTTCAACGCCCACGGCCTCAAGTTGTGTTTGCTCAAGCGAGTGGCGTCGATCCAATTTCTGCGCGCGAAGGCTGTCGGCCTCAAGGCGTTGTTGCTCGGTGGTTTCCAATTGCGCCGTCACGTGTCGGCGCCTCTCCTCAAGCGATGTCACTTGATTGGTCAAGCCAACAAGTTGCTCACGCAATTCGTGGTATTGCTCAAACGAAACGGCGCGGCGCAGGCCACGGCGGCGATCTTCAAGCAACTGAAATTTTTTCGCCTTCTCGGCTTGTCCGCGCACAATGCGCAAGCGGCGCTCAACGCCAATCAATTGCTCACGCACCGCAACAAGATGGCGCTCCGCAAGATCCAACTTGCGCGCGGCTTCATGCTTGCGTGAACGAAAGCGAGCGACGCCCGCGGCCTCTTCTAAAATAGTGCGACGTTCAACAGGTTGCGCGCGCAACATGGCGTCCACTTTTCCCTGCTCAATAATGCAATACGCATCGTTGCCAATGCCCGTGTCAAGAAACAATTCTCGAATGTCTCGCAGGCGAACTTTTTTCGCGTTCACCAGATATTCACTGCGGCCATCGGCCCACAGGCGGCGCTCCACTTGCACTTCGTCGCTGTCCACAGGAAGAACGCGATCACGCACGGCCTCGCGGCGAATGACTTCGCCATCCTCGGGTTCGTCGCCAAATTCCTCCGCTTCAACAAGTTCAGGCGACGCCTCGGAGCGCTGCAAAAATTCCGCCATCTTTGGATTATCAAAAACCAAAATAACGCTGGCCATTCCCGCCGGCTTGCGTGAAGCGCTGCCCGCGAAGATCACGTCCATCATGGCTCCACCACGCAAACTTTTTGCGCTGCGCTCGCCCAGCACCCATTTAATAGCGTCCACGACATTGCTCTTGCCGCAACCATTTGGTCCGACCACGCCCGTCAACGGGGAATCGAAACGGAATTCGGTTGTGTCGGCGAAACTTTTAAATCCACTCAATACAAGTCGTGCAAGTCGCATGCGACCTCCTGTCAGTTGCGTTGCGTCCCTCCTGGACGCCTTTGAAAACGCGAGTGAAACATATCCACTCAGCGCGGGACAGTATCCGATATTTTGGGCTTGCTATCAAGTTGAGCGGCGGGGGTTTGTGGCGCTCGAGTGGTCAAAGAATCCGTGACCTCTGATTCCATTGGGAACTCCGGGCGCTCCTTTGGTTCGGCGCGCGACTCTTCTTTTACAATCGAAGCCAACAACCGATCTTGCTCGCCTTTGAAATCGCCTGCGATGTAGCCGGAATTCCACAATGAATGAAGCGCGTTGATGGTTTCGCTGTAACTCAAGCCAATTCCAGTGTCAGCGCTGCGTGGTCCAGCGGGGCGCGCCATGAAAGCAACCACCGTGGACAGGCGGGCGGAAATATTGTCGATGGTCGGATTGTTGGCCGCGTTTGGCCGGTAGAACACCTGCACATTTGGATCATCCAACTCGCCACGCATGAGCAGGCGTCCATTCCAAATATTGGCGGTCATAGGGCGCAGTAATTCAGAGGAATCACCAAAAATCACAATGCGCGGATCGCCCGTTTGCGTGAGATAAATCATGGGCTTCTTGGCGTCCACGATCTCCAATTTAAATCGACCGTTCAGTGGCATGACACGCACGGATGAATCGCGTCTGCGTCGCAAACATTCGTACGCGGCAAAGCGAACGTCAATGTCGCGGTCATCAATGAAATTGCGCACCCCCAAATCAATCGTTGGATTGGAATCCATTTTTGCAAGCAGGCGAATTGCGGCTTGGCGATTTTCCTTTGGACCAGACTTGACCATTTCCAAAAGCGGCGGCACCGCCAATGGATCATTCAACTTCGCGCCCGCTTCAAGCGCGGCCATTCGTGGTTGATCTTCAGGATTTGTATAAAGCTCTTGAATAACAGGAATACATTTTTTACCCAGGGCTTGCCAACGCCACGCCGCTGCTTCCGCCGCTCCAGGATTTGCCAGCAAACTGCGGCGAATATTATTCGCGGTTTGCTCCGTGGCACCAATGTCAATTGGCGAATGCCGAATCAATTGCGCAAAATCACCCGTGCGCTCGGAGAAACTCGGCGGCACCGTCAGCTCAATCATTTCATCGCTCTTGCCGCGCGCCGTGTCATTCTTTTGATCACTCTCGCGTGGAAATAATCCATTGATGGCGGACTGAATTGTGCGCGAACGGTTGTGGCTTGGCGTCGCCAATCGCAATTTCAAAGGTCTATCTTTCAACACCGTGCCGCCGTCAAGAATTCGACCGCTTAAACGATCCACCGCGTCGGCGCCGGCCGCAACAGAAGTGGAGAATGGATTAATGAAGATAGGTCCGCCAGCCTCGGCAATGGCAAATGGTTGTTGCGCGCCCGTCATCAACACGCCTGGGCGCAAATCCGTCATCCATAATCTGCCGCCCTCAATACTTGTTGTGGAAGTTCCGGGCGCGGCGAACACGCGCACATCAAATCGTGTTCCTGCAACGGCGCCAGGCGGAATAATTCCCTCAATAATCACCGCCGAAACATCATCCGTGTCAAGCAAGCGCGCGTTTGATCCGTTTGGAGAAAGCAACGGATCATATTGTTTTCGCTGGCCAATTTCCCGAAGCAACAACGCGCGCACTTCAACGGGCATGGCGCGGCTTCCAGTTCCTTTGAGACCAACAACAAGTCCGTAGCCGCGCACAACCGTATCGTTAAATCCCAAAAGCACGGCTTCACCCGCGATGGTTCCGCGCATGATTGGATCGACATCCATTTCAATGGGCGGCCGCTGCGCGAAGGTGGATTTTGGTTGCGGGTTCGCCTTCTCAATGTTGCTGCAACTTGAGGACGCCACAATCATGAGCATCGTGAGAAGTTTCCGCATGTCGATGAAAGAGTAGCGTGACATTGGATTTTTTTTCAAACTGGAATCTGCCAGCGTTGTTGCGTTGCGAATTGCAGCATGTCAATTCCCAACTTGCTGCGAACACGTTGGCGCGTGCCGGCCACGCAACGAAATTCAATTTCCCATGCTTGAAGAAGAAGCGGTTCCTGCGATCGACCCGCTGGCGCGCGCGATGTGTTGGGCGGTAAGTCCGCTCGGTACACGCGCTCGCCAACAATCGGACAACCCACCATGGCCAAATGCGCTCGAATTTGGTGCAGCCGCCCAGTGAGTGGCTCCACTTCAAGCAAGCAATGGGTCTTTGATTTGCTCAGCACTTTCCAGCGTGTTTGCGCTTCTTCACCGCCGCGCGGCACATGCACGCTCACTTTCATGTCGCCGCGAATAACCTCCGCAAGTTCGCGCGTGCAGCGGCCGGTATCGGCAGGCGGCGCGTTGTGCGCAATGGCCAGATATTTTTTGCTGATGGTGCGATCCTCAAATTGAGCGCGCACGCTGTCGTAGCCAATGTCAGTCAAGCCCATCAACACAACGCCGCCAACATCCAGGTCAAGGCGATGCAGCAGACCCCAATCACGATCGGCGCCAAGTTTGGATAGCGCCTCGCCGTGGGTTGCGAACGCGGCGTTGACCAACGTGTCATCAATGTGTCCGCGACCAGGTTGCGTTGGCAAGCCAACGGGTTTGTCCAGCGCCAATACGTGGCCATCGTCATATAAAATGTTCACGCGAATTTTCGCGTTGGCCTTTGGTAAAAGTCGCTCTGGTCGCGCGGGCTCTTGCTTCTTGGACTTGTGGTGTTTGCTTGTCATGGATCATTCACAAATGCGCCGCATCTGTGATGCGCGATACTATCTCGCCATGCTTCGAAAAAATTCACCCACCGCCAGTCGGTTGGCTCACTTTGGTGAGAGCGTGTTCACGCGCATCAGTCGCCTGGCGGCGCAGCACAAGGCCGTGAATTTGGGGCAGGGGTTTCCCAATTTTGATGGCCCAGACTTTGTGAAAACCGCTGGCAAAGCCGCCATTGACGCTGGATTTGGCCAGTACGCGCGCGCCTTTGGATTGCCGGAATTGAACCGCGCCATCGCCGCGCGCTTTCACAAAGATTCAGGCATTGAAGCGAATCCAGAAACTGAAATCACCGTCACCAGTGGCGCCACGGAAGCCATTGCGGCGGTCATGTTGGGTCTTGTCGAGCCCGGTGAAGAAGTGATTTTGGTCGAGCCTTTTTACGACTGTTACCCAGCGGCGGTATCCATGGCCGGTGGCGTTTTGCGTTCCATCAGAATGCACGCGCCTGACTTCGCATTTCCAATCGAAGAGTTGCGCAAAGCCGTCACACCCAAGACGCGTTTGATTTTAATCAACTCGCCGCACAATCCAACTGGTCGCGTGTTGAGCGATCAAGAACTGGCGCAGATTGCGCAAGTGGCCATTGACAACGATTGCCTGGTGGTGAGCGACGAGGTCTACGAACATATTTATTTTGAGCGCAAACATAAATCAATTTCCACTGTGCCTGGAATGCGCGAGCGCACCATTGTGCTTTCGAGTTTGGGAAAAACATTTTCTCTCACAGGTTGGAAAGTGGGTTGGGCCATCGCGCCCGAACAGTTCACGCAGGCCATTCGCAGCGCGCATCAATTTCTCACCTTCAGCACGGCCACTCCGCTGCAGCGCGCTGCGGTGGACGCGCTCAACGCGCCGGAAAGTTTTTACACGCAATTGCGTAACGACTACGCGCTTCGTCGCAACGCCATGCTTTCCATTCTGCGCGATGCGGGCTTCAACCCATTCATTCCAGAGGGTTCATATTTTGTGCTGGCCAAGCACGACCCATTTCATGTTGAACCCGGCGCGCTTTCAGCCGACGAGGCCTTCTGCGAACACTTGATCAAAGCCGTGGGCGTCGCTGCTATTCCTTGCACCGCGTTTTATGAAACCGGTTCAACGCGCGGTCTAGAGGAGCGCTCCAGCATGATTCGCTTCGCTTTTTGCAAGGATCTTGAAACCATTCAGGAAGCGGGGCGGCGCATGAAAGCCACTCTGCGGGCGACTTAGAAACAAACTCAGCGCTGTCCATGGGGTCTTTCCAATGACCAATGATTGTCCGCCTGAAATGTGGTCCAAGTGCTGCGCGGTCGGGCGATTTGCCGATGAGTTGCGGGCGTGGATTATGTTGAACCAGCCACTGCAAAAAACCGTGTTCTGTGCTATAGTGTTCGGCTCGCCGATTTTACCCTTAGGAGATTCTCATGTACGCAATTTTTGAAGATAGTGG
>CAJACJ010000215.1 GCA_903938205.1 uncultured bacterium | reverse complement strand
GTTGATCAATGAAAAACTGGCGCGCTTTCAAGATGGCGCCACGCTTGGATTATTCGCCAATGATTGGCCGCACAACGCGCAGCATGTTCGCCGCCCCGTTGATCTTGCCACGCCCATTCGTGATGACGCGCCTATTTGGAATTACGCCGTGCTGGCATCGCTAGCTATTGGTGCGTTCTTTGCGTGCCTGCGCCGCGGCGGCGTGATTTTACTTTTAATTGTGGCGTACAAAATTGCCATCACGATTGCGTTCTACGGTTACGCGCGACAAGCCGTGTCAATTGCTCCCGTGTTGTTCGCGCTGACGGCGTTGTGCATTGATGCTGCGTGCATGCTTGCGCCGCGAACTCGTCTATTTCGCTGGCCGGTGCGCGCCGCGCTGGCCTCTCTATTTATAGTGGCCGCCGTGCAAGCCTTTCAACCGCCGCGCTTCACAACGCACACCGCCACACTTTCAGGTCGCATCACCAACACTCCCCAGTGGGGCGCGGGCGCATTCGAGTCGTTTGACCAGTTGGTGCTTGAGCCGCAGCGCGATTAAATAAAAATCACAAGAAAAAAGGCCGCACTATTTCATTCTGGTAACGCGCCTAGATACAATCGCTGCATATGAAATCCTTCACCGCAGTCATTGAAAAAGACGCTCAAACGGGTATTTATGTTGGTTATGTGCCTGGATGGCCTGGGGCGCATTCTCAAGGCGATACCGTTGAAGAACTCCGCAATAACTTGGCCGAAGTGATTTCCATGTTGCTGGAAGACGGCGAACCTAAACTTGAAGCCCAATTTGTAGGAACCGAACAACTGAAAGTTGCCTAGCGTGGGCGAGATTCCGGTTCTGAAACCACGGCAGGTAGAGGCATGTCTTTTGCGCCTTGGATTTATTTTAGTTCGCCAACGCGGGTCGCATCGTCAATATCGCCACGCTGATGCAAGGTGCACAACAATTCCATTTCATGCCCGGGACATCACTCCATCGCTGCTGCGAAAAATTGCTCGCGACATTGGAGTGACGGTTGAGCAAATGATCAAATGATTTGTAACCCACTTGGCAAATTCAGAATTGCGTTTAAATTACCCATCAACCATGACGCAGTTCCGGCCGTTCTATAAACAAGTCCAGGCGCACTACGACTTGTCCAATGATTTCTTCGCGCTGTTTCTAGATTCATCCATGACCTACAGCTGTGCATACTTTGCGCGCGACAACATGTCGCTGCATGAGGCGCAACTTGCAAAGATTGATTTGTCACTAGGCAAGTGCGATTTGCCGCGCAAGGCGGAATCAAGCAACGCTGCCGCTCGCATGAAATTGCTTGACATTGGTTGCGGCTGGGGCGCCACCGCTCGCCGCGCCGTTGAGAATTTTAATGTGGATGTGATCGGCCTCACGCTGAGCAAAGAACAACACGCGCTCATCACGCAATCTGTCGCCAACCCTGGCACTCACATTGACTTTCGCCTGCAAGGCTGGGAAGAATTCACCGAACCCGTTGACCGCATCATCAGCATTGGCGCGTTTGAACATTTCCGCACCGAGCGCTACGAGGCCTTCTTCACCCGCGCGTTCTCGCTGCTTCCGCGCGGTGGCCGCATGATGCTGCACACCATTGTGCAACCAGACATCAATGAACTTCGCCAACGCGGCATTGTGGTGGACCATGAGGCCGTCATGTTCGGCAAGTTTATTTGCAAGAACATTTTCCCTGGCGGGCAACTGTGCTCGCCGCAAGTGATCACGCGCCACGCCGCTAACGCCGGCTTCACGCTTGCGCACAGCGAGTCGCTGCGGCTGCACTACGCGCGCACGCTTGACATGTGGGCGGACAATTTGCGCGCGCGCCGAGGGCAGGCCATCACCATCACCAACAAAGACACCTACGACATGTACATGCATTACCTCACTGGCTGCGCCCACTATTTCCGCACTGGCCATAATGATGTGATGCAGTTCACACTGCAAAAGTAGATCGCAACACGCACTTGCTCGCAATCACCCAAGTCAACATTCGCCTTGAAAGTGATTCAAGCGGCACGTTGCATTTGAAATCATCAAGTCACATTTATGGACATGGACCAAAATTAAGCAACATGATCCCCATATCCGCGCTATCGACATTGAGATCACCATTCAGATCGGCTGGCGATCCTGGATCGCATGGCCCAAAATCAAGCAACATGGTCCCCATATCCGCGCTATCAACAATGTGATCAAAATTTAAATCAGGCACACATGGACTCTTCACCAACGCAATGGTGAAGCCCGAACCAAGCGCCATGTCCAACACTTGGCCCGCGGGAAGAAATGCGACATCGGATTCGCCCTCAAAGTTGGTTCCCCACATGATCACTTCGCCAGTGTCAAGCATGCCAGCGGCATGATCGGCGCCGCCAAACACGCGGCTCCACAAAGTGCCATCGGGTCGCTCAGGAATTTCGCACTGACTAAAATAATTGTCGCCCCAGCCCACAGCTTCGCCGTCGCTACGGGTTGCAAGCACAAAAGTTCCGTTAAAAGAAATAGAGGTGTATGTCACGCCCTCTGGCAAAGCTGGAACAAAGTTTTCGTCAAACCAAGGAATGCCCCAAGCCAAAATATTTCCGTCGCTACGCAGACCAAGCGTCACGCGAAAGCCAACCACGACATCGGTCCATGTCATGCCCGCTGGCAACGCTGGCGGCGTGAGCAATGTCACGCGCTGGGCCGCCGTGTAATCTGGCTCATAAGCACCCCAACACACCAAAGTTCCATTGCTTCGCACGGCCGCGGCGTGAGAAAAACCAGCCGAAACTTCGGTGTAATACATGCCCGTAGACAGCGCCGGCACATCGCACTGACCGGCCGCGTTGCGTCCCCACGCCAACAAGCGATGATCATCTGTAAAACCGTAGCCCGTGTTGGGACCGGAACAAACCTTCACAAACTTGTGGCCCACTCCCGCCAAAGGCACTTGGCATTCGCCGTTGGCGTCGCTACCCCAGGCCAAAATTGTTCCATCTTGCAAAAGCGCGTAGCCAGTCCTGCGCCCCGCCGCAACTTGCGTAATGTCGCTGCGATCAGATGGCGCGTTGGCGATTTGAGAATAATAGTCTTCGCCAAAGACGGTGATTGATCCCGATGATTGCGCCAGTGCTCCCGTTGACAAAAGTGCCAGTGCGCTGAACACAGCAAAGAATTTGCAACGCATGGAGACTCCTGTTTAAAACTTCAAGCACGAATCGTAACTACTCACTACACAATAGAGAAACCCAACAAGCCAATCACGCGCGCGCCTGCCCCCAACTGCGACCAAGCGCGCGTGTGCGTTTGCATTACGCGCGTCGACGCTTTGCAAACAAGCCAGCCAAACCCACAAGCGCAACCGCGCCTGGTGAGGGTACCGGCATTGCGGAAATAGCCAAATTGTCAAAGTAGCCGTAGCCGTTATTGGTGGTACTGCCACCCGAGGCAAGATCGGTGGTGGTGAACAACATGCTGGCAAATACGGAGCCCCGATTGGTGGTGGTATACGAAGCCACAAGTACGCCGTCAACATACGCCAGCGTTTCGCCGGTGAGGTAATTCCAATCCTGCTTCAATGAATGCCATGCATTCAGCGAAACCACGGTGCTGGTGTTGGTGCGATTCGCCAGCGCGTAGCCGCTATTGCTTGTCCACACTTGGCCAGTGTTGCTAATCATTAAACCAGCGGCAACTTCAAACGATGACTTGTGCGACATCAATCCAAAGCTTGACGCCATGCTTTGACCGCCTAACACATAGACATCAAGTTCGGTGCGAAGAATATTGTTGCCACCCGCGCTTGCGGCTGTCCATTTGCCGCTGTTGCCAAGATCCAAGTAGCCCTTTGTGCGACCACTGCTGAGGTATTTTTCGGTGGTCCCTTGAACCGCTTTGCCCGAACCAGATGGCGAACTCACCACCGACATGGCCAACTGACCCGAGTTCATCGAGCCTGTTGTGGCCCATGTGCCGCCGGTGCCGATCCATGCGGCATTTTGATTTAAATTACCGCTGGTGTAACTATTAAAATCAGTCGAGTAAATCACGCCCGCGGATGCGCTGATTGATACGGCAGAAACAACGCCAGCAACACAAAAATTTGAAACTGTATTCATGAAAGGGACTCCAGAATTGATAGGGAAGTAAAGGGAAAGCCAAAGGGACTCCTTGAAACTTGCCACCAATTCAATTTGCGTCAACAAATAACCAAATGTATTTGCGATATTCATTGAAAACACATGCGATGTACCGCGCCAAGGGTACAAAATTGAGCGGTTTGTAAGCACTTTTGGAACCTTGCATCCTTTGCGGCGCACCACGGATTGCTTCGCAAGTATTCGGGCACAGAGCATCAAAGACCCAAAAGGTGTTGCATGGCAATACATATCCACACGGCAAGGGCCGCCTATAGGCTCACAACGCCTTCTTGCGCGCGTCCAACTGTTGCTTGTACTTGACGCGGTCTTCGGCTTCTATTTGCCGCTCACAGGTATGCCGGTTTCAAAGTAAATGCCCTGCGCCAACGAACACACGCCAACTCACTCCATGGGTCGACCGCGCATGATGTTGAGCAACTCAACGCGACTATGCACACCAAGCTTGCGGTAAATTCGTTTGGTGAATGTGCCCACCGTAAAGGGCGATAGTCCCAATTGCTGCGCAATTGCGTGCTGGGTACGGCCACTGCCAAGAGCCACTGCGATTTGCTTTTCGCGGTGTGACAACTTTGAGGAACTGCCCAATTGAGACTCCGAGCCGGGCGCGGGCGCTTGTGTTGCGGCAACTCGGGGCACAATGGAAATGTTGGGCTGTGGCGCCACCGGATGGTGCAACGGCTGCACTCGAATGGACACATTGTAATTGCACAGCGGTGGTGGCTGGGTGAACGCGCCAGCGTTGGCGCCGGCGTTTGCGCCAACCAACACGCCGCCTGATTTGCCCGCGTTTCTACTTTCGTAGGCTGGCGTGTCAATGATCATGTTCACAAAGCTCACAACCTCGCCAATGCGTCGGCGCAACTCCGCAAGATCGGCGGCGTTTAAACCAACTGGCGTGCAGTAAAATTTAATCCAGTCCCCTTTCTTGTAGGCGCGATTTTGCAGGGAGCCATCCTCAAAAAGTTCCGCGTTGTAATCCTTTAAGCGCTGCACCAGCCGTTGCGCAAGGGCTTTGTCCTTGGGGTCGTCGGCGCTCCAAGTCACCACCAATTTTTGCGGCGTGGTGCGAAAGGTGCTGGTCTTGCTACTACCACAGGCGGCGACGCGCTCCACTAGTCCAAACTCAATCAATCGGTCCAAGCCGTTGCGCACGGTGGCAGGATTGGAATCGGTCCACTTTGCAATTTGCGCCACGCTCAGCGGCTTGGTATATCGACGAAGCAATTCCCACAGCGACATGGCTGGAAAGTCCAGGATCAGATCCACCAAGCCTGGCATTTGAATGTCGAGCGGTCCCAGATTCATGCGTGCACCCCTATAAATGAAAATGAAATGAAGACCATGAAGTAGAAGCGAAATGGCCGTACCGAGAGCCATATACCGTGTTTGCGGTAAAGGTTACGGTAACGCCTAGCAAGGCCCGCGGGCACACCACATGCGTTATTGCGCAGAAATTTAGCTAAAATCCGTGTCACGTACCGTGAAATGGGTATTCGTAGAATGACCGTGTCGGTCATGTCCCTTAGCCTGACCTGCGCTTCCGTTCGCACCAGCCCCATGTCTTCGCAAAATTCCTAAATAAAAAGCCCCCAAGGTTTGAAGTTTGGGGGCTGGGAATTACATCGCTGCGTGCGTTTTACACTGCGATGTACTTATTTGTAATTTCAAGTGAAGTGATCAAGTGACTCTGTCAGTGAAAGTGCAATCGACTTATCTCATGTGGCTCCGCCGCGTGCGGGTAAGGCACGCGGCGAAAGCCGAAGGAGATTTACAAGTTAGTTGCGTCGACGGCGGCTGGCCACAAGACCAGCAAGACCGATCAAAGCTGCAGCGCCTGGGGCGGGGACGACGGAGAACTGGAAGTTCGGGCCGAAGGAGGGGAAATCATCGGCTGAAGTGTTAGAGGGGTATGCATTGAGCGGAGCTGCAAAGTTGTACCAGTAGGAGTCAAACGAAATGCCCGAGCCAACTCCTGCGTTGGTAAAGGCGGTGCCGTACTCAGAACTCCCGACCACGGTTTGTCCCACCAAGACGTACTGCAGACGGGCCTGCAGCGTCATGAAGCACGCGGCATACGAGAATCCACCCTGCGTATTGTTCGTGGTGACATTCCCCGAAACCAGCGCCTCACGGCTGCCGAACGAACCATCCCAAGCGAAGATGCCAACGGCGCGAGTGCCGTCGTAGCCATTAAAGGATCCGAGGGCAGAGACCGTGATGTCGCTCTCGCCCACCGTGAAGACCATGAGAGCGTTGCCGTTCGCGATGT
>CAJACJ010000214.1 GCA_903938205.1 uncultured bacterium | reverse complement strand
TGGAAACTTTGCGCGCCAAGCGAAACGCGCGAGACACAATGTTTGGCCAACACCGCGGCAATCTCTTCGCTGACCGTTTCAGGATTCGCCTCCACGGTCCACTCGGCGCCTGCGCGCCACTTTAATAAGCCGCGAATGGCCGACAACATTCGATCAAGCAACTCGGGTCGCAACATAGTTGGAGTACCGCCGCCAACAAAAAGTGTTTGCAACTCACCACGCTGCACGCGCGCCCATTGCTGTAATTCATTTTCCATGCGCTCCACAAAAACTTCCTGGCGATCTTGCGCGTCGACAAAAGAATAGAAATCACAGTAATGACATTTGTGGCGGCAAAATGGAACATGCACATACATGCCGTCGCCACGCGCGCCGTCACTTGGCAACTGGGCGCCTAATTCCTCCGGCAATGCCGCGTTGGTTGGAGCCATGGGTAACGATGTTGTGGCGGCAGTGGTGACTTTCACAGTGCGCACAATAGACGCTTGGGTGGAAATGACGAATTTCAAAAATCACCATCGCAGCGTGCGGACATAAAAAGTCTATTGCGCGCAAAATGCTTCAAGACTGAAAGTCGGCATTTCAATCAGCCGTATTCTATGAACAGCCTCATTTTGCCTGCAATAACGCTACAAATCGCCAAGCCCATCCCGTAGGATCACACCGTGAAAGAAATTAAAAATACAGCCGTTGTTGGTTTGCAATGGGGCGACGAAGGCAAGGGCAAGATTGTCGACCTGCTGACATCGCAACACGATGTGATTGTGCGCTACAACGGCGGCGCCAACGCCGGCCATAGCGTGGTGGTGGATAAGGAACGCTACGCGCTGCATCTGGTGCCCAGCGGAATTTTGCACGCGGACAAATCATGCGTGATTGGAAACGGCGTGGTGGTTGATCCAGAAAAGTTGCTGGAGGAAATTGACGGACTGCGCAAACGTGGCGTGCGCGTGGCGGACAATTTGCAAGTCAGCGATCGCGCGCACGCGGTGCTTCCCTATCACAAGGAACAAGACGCGGCGCTTGAAGAATATTTAGCCAGCGTCACCGAACATGACGCGGGAAGTTTGGCCATTGGAACAACGCGCCGCGGCATTGGTCCGGCCTACGGCGACAAGATCAACCGCTCCACCGCCATTCGCATGGGCGATTTGCTGGACGCGAACTATTTGCAGGAACGCCTGCGCGTGATTTGTCGTTTGCGCACCAAGGAATTGCAGGCGCTGGGCGTGAAGGCGCCACCGCTTGATGCCGATGCGTTGGCCGAGCGCTTTGCAAATGCCGGTGAAACTTTGCGGCCGCACATCAAGGACACCGTCTATGGTTTGCACGACGCGGTGAAAGCTGGCAAAAGAATTTTGTTCGAGGGCGCCAACGCTTGCTTGCTTGACATTGATCACGGCACGTACCCATTTGTGACCAGCAGCAATTGCTCCACGCTTGGAATTCCCGCCGGCACTGGAATGCCTGGCAGCAAAATTCACCGCGTGCTTGGAATTATGAAGGCCTACACGTCGCGCGTTGGAGCGGGTCCCTTTCCAACTGAGTTACTTGACGAAGTTGGCCAAGGCATTCGCGAACGTGGTCGGGAATTTGGTACCACGACTGGTCGTCCGCGTCGCGTTGGTTGGCTTGATCTTGTCGCCGTTCGCTACGCGGTCATGATTTGCGGCGCCACCGGCGTTGCATGCACGCTGCTTGATGTTCTCAGCGGCGTGGATGAGTTGAAGATTTGCACCAAGTACCGCCTGCCGAATGGCCAGGAAACTGATCGATTCATTCCAGACGCGCATCGCCTTCAAGGCGTGACGGCCATGTACGAAACCATGGCGGGTTGGTCCGAGCATGTTCAACATGCGGAAAATCGCTCGCAACTTCCGCCCAATGCGTGCAAGTATTTAGATCGCATTGAGACGTTTCTGGGCGTGCCCATTGAAATGGTTGGAGTTGGTCCAGAGCGAACTCAAACCTTGGTCGCGGCAGGAACTTAAGCGCCTAGCATTCCACAATGAATCAGCCCATGGCACAAACCACGACTTCCATGGATAATTCACAATCACAGCCGATTCTTCCAAAGCACATTGCCATCATTATGGATGGCAACGGCCGATGGGCCAAAGCACGTGGTTTGATGCGCGAATTTGGGCACAAAGCTGGCAGCAAAACCGTTCGTGAAATCACCACGGCATGCGCCAAGCGCGGCATTAACGCCCTTACTTTGTATTCATTTTCAAGCGAGAATTGGAAACGTCCGCCAGCGGAAGTGGCCGCGCTGATGCAACTTTTGCGCGAGCATCTGAAGGGCGAATTGCCCACCATGCTTGCCAACGACATTCGCTTTCGCCGAGTTGGTCGCCGTGAAGGCTTGCACGCGGACGTGCTTGAATTGCTTGATGACACGGAACGCGCAACGGCCCATTGCAAGGGCTTAACCCTTTGCCTAGCTTTGAATTATGGCGCGCGAACTGAAATTATTGACGCTTGCAAAACCATCGCTCTCGGCGTCAAAGATGGATCCATTTCAGCTGAATCCATTGACGAGCGGATGCTGAGCGGCCACTTGTACACGGCAGGATTGCCTGATCCTGACCTCTTGATTCGCACCGCTGGCGAGATGCGCGTGAGTAATTTTCTATTGTGGCAAATTTCCTACGCCGAATTTCATGTCACGCAAACCTTATGGCCAGACTTCTGTGAACGTGACTTGGATCTGGCCCTGTCGGACTTTGCCCATCGTCGCCGGACCTATGGCGGCTTGGATTTCCCCTCGGCTGAAATGTCTTCGCCCGTCAAAGCCTGACTCAGACCGATACGGCGAGCGCGAAGAGGTCTTCAAATAAATCCGCCGACAAATATCCGTATTTTTCTTTACTTGCAAATACAAAATTCATATGCTGCGTGAAGTTCGACAAGGTTGTTGAACATTCAAAATCTTTCGCAAGGACTGCGCACATGAACACCTCATTTATTTCTCGTTTTCCCCCGCTCATTAAAAATTTCGGCTTGGGAATGTTTTTCCTTGGCGCCACGCTGGCATTAGGCGTGGT
>CAJACJ010000213.1 GCA_903938205.1 uncultured bacterium | reverse complement strand
ACGCAACCCTTCTGCAAAGCGCATTTGAACAGTCACTGCCCTACGACCGCTATTTAGAAAGCGATCCCGGCCGCGCCGGCGCGTGGCGCAGCGTGGAAAAAAGTGTGCGGCTGACCAGCGAGCAAGAAACACTTCTGAAATCTTTTGTGCGCCACATGCCTGTGATTGTTGTGAGCGGCGTGTGGTGCGGCGACTGCGCGCAGCAAGGTCCAATGCTGCAAGCCATTGCCAAAGCATGTCCACAGATTGATTTGCGCTGGATCGATCGCGACGCGCGTCCGGATTTTACTGAGCACACCAAAGTGTGCGGCGGCGCGCGTGTTCCAGTGGTGGTTTGGATGGCCGAAGACTTTGAATTTGTTTCCATGCTTGGCGATCGCACATTGAGCCGCTACCGCTCCATCGCGCGCAAGCAACTTGGTTTCTCTTGTCCCGTGCCGGGAGTTGCGCTTCCTGCTGATGAAGGCGCGGAAACCCTGCAAGAGTGGCTGAATGAATTCGAGCGCGTGCAACTGCTGCTTCGGCTTTCAGGCCGATTGCGCCAAAAATACGGCGATTAATTGACAACACTCAATGTCACGGCGCCCCAAAAAGCGCGATTGATTCGCACGCCAGTGATTCAAACCGCTTGCACATTAAAAAAAAACTCATCGCGCTGTTGATCGCGTTTCTGTTCGCCCCCAGAAACTACATTTCAATTTAAGAAATCGCGCGCCACGGAGCGGCGACATCATGCTCCGCCAATTTCCAACACGCCTCAAGCATGTCGCGCAAGCCTTCGCCGGTAGCGCCGCTGACCACCACGCGCCGCGCCGCGGGCACACGCAACGCGTTGCACATTTTCATGACTTTCTTTGCGCGCTCGGCTTCCGGAATTAAATCCACTTTGTTCAACACCAACAACTCGGGCTTTGAACCAAGTTCAGCGCTGAACACCGCGAGCTCATTGCGGATCAACTCCACATTCGCGATCGGATCAGAACCATCATCGGGAACCATGTCCACCAAATGCAAGATGACGCGCGTGCGCTCAATGTGGCGCAGAAATTCGTATCCCAAGCCAGCGCCTTCGGAAGCACCTTCGATCAAACCAGGCAAATCCGCGAATACAAGACGTCGATCGCCCGGCAATTCCGCAATGCCCAACTGCGGCGAAAGCGTGGTGAATGGATAGGCGCCAATCTTGGCCTCAGCGCGCGTTAACGCGCAAAGCATTGTGCTTTTGCCGGCGTTGGGCAAACCAACCAACCCAACATCGGCGATCAGTTTCAATTCAAAGCGCAACATGCGCTCAATGGCGGGTTCTCCAGGCGTGAACTCCGTCGGCGATTGATGCGTGCTGGTTTTAAAATTCTCGTTGCCAAGCCCGCCCTTGCCACCTTTGGCCACAACTAATTCTTGATCAGGCAACACCATGTCGCACAACAACTCGCCGGTCGTGTCGTCAAACACCAAGGTTCCACAAGGCACTCGCACAATCACTGATTGACCGTTGGAGCCGTGGCAACTTTTGGAAAGCCCCTTCTCACCATCGGTCGCGAAAAAATGTCGTTGATAGCGAAACGCAAGCAGTGTGTCCAAGTGCGCGTCGGTCACGATTGTCACGGTTCCGCCGTCGCCGCCGTCACCGCCGTCGGGACCCGCTTTGGGATTGGATTTCTCGTGGCGCATGTGGCTTGCGCCATTGCCGCCCTTGCCAGATCGCACCATGATTTGCGCACGATCAACAAGCATGTTTCATCTATCCGACCCTAAGGGTCAATCGCGGTGAACCAAATGTGTTGGACCACATGTGTTGGAACAACCGCAGTGTGTGAAATTTAGTTTGACGGAAGAATGTCGACAAAGCGTCCGCGAAAAGCAACCTTGCCATCGGCACCCGCCATGATGGCGTCGTCCTTGGCTCGGAATGCATTCTTGCCTGGCTTCCACTTCGTGCCGCGCTGATGCAGAATAATGCAACCAGTTCGAGCAGCTTGACCGCCGTAAAGTTTAATGCCCAAGTGTTGCGCGTTGGAGTCGCGACCGTTTTCAGTTGAGCCTTGACCTTTTTTGTGTGCCATAGTTTGGTTCCTTCAAATGCGTTCCCAGAAATTCTGGGTCGGGCAGTTTAGCGAAATTCTTGGATTTCGCAAAGCCCCATTGCCCATTTTATGCAAGCCATGAAATGCACCCAAGCCATCATGCCCCGCGCGGCTCAAAGTGCCTTCAAAACACGCACATTTTACTTACCGCATGATCCAACGTGGATTCTGCTCCGCACCGGAAGGCACCATGGGCACTTCGCCGATAAGCGTGGCTCGGTCGGTGGCCATTTGATAATCAATCCTGCGCGTCTTCTTCAAAACAATCGGCTTCTTGGTGGCAGGATCGTCGGACACTTTTTTACTGTTGGAAAGACCTGAGACCAAAATCGAAAAGCGCCGCACTTCAGGACCAACTTTCCAAATTGCAAAACCGCTCTTGGCATTTTCCTCGCCAGTCATGATGTCGCCAATGACGGCCGATTGATCTTCATGCAGTGGATTCGCCAACAGCGCTTGCACCGCTCGCTGAACGCGCCGAGAAACTCCCTCGCCCGCGTTGAAGAGGCGACCCTCCTCGTCAAGAATGGTCCACTGTGGCGCGATGTTTCGATCGCGACCAGTTCGATTGACAATGGTGTATGTGGCGTACCAAAATGCCTCGCCCGATTCGCCATCTTTGTACAAGCGCAGTGGCCCAACTTGATAATCAAGTTCCCATTGATCGGCGGCGCGACTGCGGGCGGCTGGAGGCTTCGGAGCCGGAGTTTGCTGAGCGGTTGCGGTTGCATCATCAAGTGCAACCATGAAAAGAAATACAAGGGAAAGCATTGGGGTCATGGTAACCAATACGCAAGGAACCTTGGAATGTTGCTAGGCTTAATTCCGTGAGTTCAAGCCAGTCACCTGACGACCGTTCGCAGCCTGTCGGACCGGAAGATCGACTGATGGCGCTGGAAAAACTTTTGGGAAAGCGGCGCGCCGAAAGCAGTCGATTTCTGAAAGCGGCGTACCGCGAGGGTTTATCCCTGCAGGACTTATGGAAGCGAGTTGATCAGCGAGGACAATTGGCGGCAGTCGGTCTTTTGTCCGTCAATCCAGGGAAAACCGCGTCTTTGGCGCTGTCGCCAATTCACAATCGCGAGCAAGCCGCCGAAACCGTCGCGCTCTTGAAAACCATGACGCGCCATGCGTTGAGTGTTGGAAAAATCGACTTGATTCAATATTTGGCGGAACCCGATGACGACTTGGAACTTTCCGTTCTCAAAGACGCCGACTTTATGGACTTGGCCATATTGGTTTCCATGGAGCGCTCAAATTCTCGCCACGTCAAACCTCCGCTTGCGAAAGCGGATGTGGTGCTGACCTCTACTCCCATAGATGATGACGCAATGCTTGCGTTGTTGCGGTCTACATACGAAGACTCGCTTGATTGCCCTGGTTTGTCCGCATTGCGCCATGAAAAAGATATTTTGGATGGCCATCGACGCGGCGGAAATTTTGATCCGCAACTTTGGACCGTGATGCAAATCAACGGAGTGAATGCGGGCGTTGCGATCTTGAATCGCACTCCCGCCGCGGATTGCATTGAAGTGACGTACTTTGGCTTGGCAAAACATGCGCGCGGAAAGGGATTTGGCGCGCATTTACTTGACCACGCGTTGTGTCTTGCCGCAAAACATAGTGAACGCAGCATCATGCTTGCGGTGGATGAGCGTAATTCCCCCGCTTTGCGCTTGTATGTCTCTAGAGGTTTCCGCGTGATCAGCCGCAGAGTGGCGCTTGCTTTGTCAAGTTTGAAATTCTCCACATGATGTGGACAGTTGTGCATAAATGTGCGTGCACAAGTTAATTTCAGAGCGAACTCCCATCAATGCAAGGCTTTGTGAGCGGAATAAAAAATGTATCACTATTTGCCTTGCGTAAAGAATAAATCGCACTAATCTGCCTTGACTCCGCAGGACGCGGAAATGTTTGCGACCGACTTTCAAGTTTGTCGCGACCCAGGAACGGACGACGCCAAAAGCAATGGGGATCAACTGAAATCATTTCGGTTGGTTGTCTTATTGCTTGTGGTTCCACTTGATTCACCTTCTGCGCCAGCTTGGATTTGTCAGTGTCCGCCATCCTGTTCAACACTCTTACAACACAGTTGGAGTCGATCGTCCGTGTCCCCAGAAAGCACCTTGGAATTACCTAGCCGAATTCGAAACTTGCTCAGCCAGCGGTTGGGAAACCGCCGCGCTGACATGTGGTTTGATTCCGCATCCACGGTGCGCGTTGAAAGCGGAAAACTGGCCGTTGACGCGGAAAGTTCATTCGCGGCGGATTGGATTCGCAAGAATTTCGGCGGAGACTTGCGCGCCGTTTCCCAAGAGGCTTTGGGTCGAGATGATTTCGATCTGCGCGTGGTCCAACTGTGCCCAACCCAGAGCTTGAATGCGCCAGCCCGCTCCACTGAAACATCCGATCCTTCCTCCGAGCGCCCCGTCTTCGTCACGCCTACGGCTCGTCCGCGGACTATGGAAGCATGGCGCCGCCTTGAGGACTTTGTGGTGGGTCCAACCAACAAAATGGCTTTTGATGCCGCCAGTAGTTTTGCCGCGGGAAACGTGATTGGAAATTGCCTGGTCATTCACGGAAGTTGCGGCGTTGGCAAATCCCATTTGTTGCAAGCTTTGTGCCGGCGCCGTCGCGAGTCGCGCACTCAACAACGCGTTCGCTACGTCACGGCCGAGCAATTCACCAATGAATACATCCAGTCGGTGCGCCACGGAACCATTGACGCATTTCGCGCGCGCGTTCGTCGCGTGGATGTCCTGGCAATTGATGACGTGCATTTTCTGGCGGGCAAAACCGCGACACAGACCGAGTTCTTGCACACCCTGGATGCGGTGCAACTTTCTGGTTCACAAGTGGTGCTTGCCTCCGATGAGCACCCGCACTTGGTTCGTAGATTAAGTCAATCACTCGTCAGCCGCATGCTCGCTGGAATGGTCGTGCGTATTGACGCTCCGGATCTTGCGCTGCGACAAGCGTTGGTGAGATCCGTGGCGTTGCGCAAATCCATCGTGCTTTCAAGCGAGGCCGTGGACGCCATGGCGTGCCATTGCGTTGGTGGCGCGCGCGAAATCGAGGGCGCATTCGCTAGTTTGCAAGCGATGTGCTTGGTACAAAATTCGACACATGCAGCCAATCCACAGACGATCTTGCATACACAAGACCGCAATGAAATTTCGTGCGGAATTGTTGAAACACTTTTTCAACGCGAGAATGCAACGCGTGGAACGAGTCCAGTACGGCTGTCGGACATCATTGAACAAGTGTGCTTGATCATGGGCATTGATACGGCGCAACTTGCGGGCGAAAGCCGTCATCGGCACATCACATTGGCGCGCGCGTTGATCGCGTGGCTTGCGCGTCATCACACGTCCATGAGTTTTCCAGAAATTGCGCGCGCGATGAAGCGAAATTCACACTCGGTAATTCACAGCGGTGCGACGCGTATCGAGAAGCTGATTCAAGAGAAGGCTACGATCGATGCGGGAGCTGCGGGCACTTTCATGATCGTGGAACTTTTAGATCGATTGCGTCTCACGCTGCGCAATAGCCAGCATCAATCCAAGCACCTCAGTCAGCGCAAAACACCACGCTAACTCAGCGCCTTGGGCACGCCATAGACGCCTTGTGGCCATGTGTTTTCAAGTCGCCCACCAAAGAGAATGCGCTGTGGCTACACTCGCCGAATGAAATCTGCGGCCACTTTGCTTGTTGCCACTCTTTGGTTTTTTGCTCCAATGGCAAGCGCCCAATACGCCCGCGCAACGCCCTACGACACCGCCGTCACGCAAATTCAAAAAGCCATGATGCCAAGCACCACGGGCATTCAACATTTTCGTTGGGTGTCGCTGCGTTTGCTGGCCGATCCCGCAATGAATCCCCTGTTCGAATCATTAACCAAAAGCAAAGATGTGGCTCTGCGCATCGATGGATTCATGGGAATTGCATTGGTCAGCGCTGACAAAAGTTTGAATGCGCAGCGAGTCAATCAACTGAAAGATCCTGCGCTGCGACGACTTTTAATCACCGAAGCGCTTGGACTTGATTTGCTGAAACCAGCGGCGCTGAATCTTCTTTTGCAAGAGCAGGATCTCACCAATTACGAACGCTCCTTACTTGTTGCGGAACTGAATCGACAGGAGCAACCTTGGGATAAGTCGCTGCTTGCGAACGCTCCAACTGATGAAGCCGCCGAGGTTGCCGGTCTTGCCTCCATGCTTTTGTTGGAGCGCTCCGACAATGGTGGCTGGCTTGGATTTACACGAAAATGCCAAACACTTTCGCCCGATCAGCAAGTCGACTTGCTTGCTCAAATGGCAAATGCGGCGCGACAATATCGCATCACCGCAGCGGTGGAACCCCTTCTCCAAATCACCAAGGACTCCAATGGCGCCGATCGCCAAGCCGCCATCTTGAATGCAGTCAGTCTTTCGCCCACAATTGGCCGTGGGGTTGTGCTTGAAAAAATAAAAGCAGATCGTTCACAATCCAACCTTGTCAAAATGGGATTGTTGATGCTGTCCACCAAGTCAGGGTTTGAAGCGGCCGACTTTGATGTGCTGCGAAATGGCGATCCACTGGTTGAAGCAATGGCCAACGCTGGCGTGGCGATGCGCAATCAATCGGCGGACCAAGCAAGCGCCATAACCACGTTGCTTGAAAATGGAAATCGCGCCACACGCGAATTCGTGCTCAGCATCACTCCCACCTTACCGCCGGATATTTCGAAGCCATTGCTTTTGAATGTGCTCAACGCGGCTGCGAAGCGAAATTCCATACGCAGCGAAGAGCAAATCGCCACGTTGCTTGCCGTGCAGCAACTTCTGCGCATGCCCGAAACACATGATCAACTTCGTGCAATCGCTTTGCAGAGCGCGGATAAAAATATCGAACTTTTGGAAATCATCATGTCCGTCGTGGCTGATTCATCCAACGCCGATGCCGCCGCATTTGCACGAAGTGTTCGCGGAAAACTTCCACGGCGCGGCGACTCCATGGCGCTACTGGCCTTGGCCAAGAATTCAACCCCTCTTACCGCGGATGAAATTACTGAACTTGGCATGGTCGCCTCGGGTGGTGGCAAAGTGGACGAGTCTTCACAAATTCAAGCCGCGTGGCTCTATCTCAAATATGCCAAGCGAGACAAAGACGCAACGACGCAACTCACCCGCTAACCCTTCCATATCATGCTTCTCTTTCAACCTCACTTTCAAAATAATGTCCTGGAGAAAATCAGTTGATCCCTCTTTACCAACCTTCATTCACACAAAGTGATTTTGATTCCGTGCTTGAATCTTTGCGATCTGGTTGCGGAACCATGGGTCCCAAACTGCTCGAGTTTGAGCGTCAAATGGCCCACAAAACACGCCGCACGCACGCCATTGGCGTGAACTCTGGATCGCTGGCCATAGAAATTTCATTGCGCGCATTGGGCATTGGGCCTGGTGATGAAGTTCTTCTCAGCGCTTTCGCTTATAGCGCAAACGTGAATTCTGTTTTGCATGTTGGAGCCACTCCAGTTTTTGTGGATGTCAATTCACGCACCATGAACATGGATCCAGTCGCCGCTGAGAGCAAGGCCACGCCTAAAACCAAAGCCATGTTGGTTGCCGAAACATTTGGAAACCCCGCCGGCTTTCCCGATCTCATCGCATTGTGCTCGCGTCTAGAAATTCCCATGATTGAAAATGGAACCGAGGGACTTGGATCAACCTACGGCATGGACAATGTCGGACGCTTCGGACGCATTGCGTGTTTTGGTTTTTTCGCCAGCCGTCCAATCACCACGGGTGAAGGCGGCATGATTGTGACGCACGATGATCATCTGGCCGCTGCGTGTCGCGCAATGCGGCACCAGGGACGCGTCGATCGAATTTCTTTCCCCCATCAATCCATGGATCTGGGAACAAAAATGGAGCACGTCTACGACGGCTACGACGGTCGCCTTCCAGAAATGAATGCCGCGTTGGGTCTGAGCCAGTTGCAACGACTTGATCAAACCATCGCACGTCGCGCCGAAGTGGCGCAGAGTTACACCAAGCGGCTTGGTGGCGAATCCGACATTTTACTGCTGAATCCGCCGTCAGAATGCACAATGAGTTGGTCCAACTTTGTGGTCCGCCTGTCGGATCGCTTCACCAAAGACGACCGCGATCAAATCATCGACGGCATGCATCGACTTGATATTGGCGCCGCGGATTGGTGGCCATGCGCCGCTCTTCTTCCCCATGTTCGAAAAATAACTGGTCATCAAGTTGGTGATTTTCCATTGGCGGAGCGCCTGAGCCACAGAACAATCGCGCTCCCTTTTTACGAGACCATTTCCGAACGCGAAATTGATGACGTCTGCCAAACACTCACAACGCTAATTGGAAGAGTTGGAGCAAGTCGCGAAGAGAAAAAAGATATTGGTGAATGATCAAACACGCCCACTTGCAGGGCGAAATGATTCAAAACATTCTTCTGGGACATCGGCACGGAAATGCCGTGAGCAATTACCGCGCGCGCGAAATATTTTTTCCAGTGTCCGAGGAAACTCGCAGCAACAACAACGCAAGCAGCGTGGCACGCTCCGACAAACTTTCAATCTCAATAAACTCATCCGTTCGATGAAGATTGCCGCCACGCACTCCCAAGCCGTCCAAGCAAGGAACTCCCGCAGCCTGAATTAAATTTGCGTCGCTCACGCCGCCAGTCTTTCCCGTTGAAAGATGCAGACCCATGTCTTGCCCCACCGCCAACGCGATATCCGCCAGCAAGGCAACTTGCTCGGTGCATGGTTTGGGCGGGCGATTCAAAGACATTTCAACGGAGATGTGTGGCAAGTTGTGGGCGTCGCCAGAAGCGATCGCCGCAATTGCGCCACTTAATTGCGCGCCCTCGCTGTCGTTGGCAAAACGAATATTGCCCCATGCGCGCGCGTGATCAGCCACAATATTTGTGGCATCGCCACCCTGCAGCGGACCAATATTCACAATTCTTTGCCGTTGCACATCGCTCAGACTGGTGACTTTCAGAATGCATTGAGCAAGCGCGTTGACCGCGCTAATGCCATTTGCAAAATCGCGCCCCGAATGCGCTGCGCGTCCCACCACATCAATCATGAATTGCCCGCTACCAGGACGCTCCACCACCAGCCCGCCATTGGGAAGCGCTGGCTCCAAAATAAATCCCGCATCACATTCCTTGGCAATGTCCGCCAAGTGCGCCGCGGAGCGAAAACTTCCAGCCTCCTCGTCGGCGTTGATGATAAAAATCCAGCGCACATTGGGCGCATGTTTTTCTAGCGCTTCCAAAGCGGTCAACGCAACTTCAAGTCCGCCCTTCATATCCGCGGCGCCAGGACCTGTGGAGCGCTTGTTATCAAGCCGCGAAAGTTTTTGAAATTCACCGCTGGGGTCATGCACGGTGTCCATGTGGCCGGCGATCAACAACGTGGGGCCACTTCGCCCTTGCACTCGCCGCGCGACCACTGTTGGGGAACCAATTTCGCCAGTGTCATTGGGGGTAATCCATTTCGGACGTGGAGCTGCGGCAAGTTCATGCACCTCGGCGCCCATCGATTTCAATCTGGCGCTCAACAACGCGCGCATGGAATTCAAACCTGTTTGATGATCACGTCCAGTGGGAATTGCGACCATGTCGGCCAAGCGGATTTCCATGGCGGATTGCTGCGCGCGAACGCATTGGACAATTTCACTTTCAATTGATTTCAAAGGCATTTACTTGGCTTTCTCCATGAGTTCATTGGATATTGTTCCGCGGCACACTTCAACGGCTGGTCCGGTCATGATGACCGATTGATCAAGGCCAGCCCACTCCACTTGCAGCGCGCCGCACAGCAACATGACCTCGCATTTTGACGACAACTTTCCTTCAAGCACGCCAGCCACCACCACCGCGCATGCTCCGGTACCACAGGCGCGCGTAATACCACTGCCGCGTTCCCATGTTCGAACTTTCACGCGGCTCTTGTTATCGCGCTGCACAAAATGAGCATTGATGCGTTCTGGAAATGTGTGGTGCTGTTCTATCAATTGACCAACAATT
>CAJACJ010000212.1 GCA_903938205.1 uncultured bacterium | reverse complement strand
CGAACTCCTCTAAATAAATCGCAGTTCCAATTCCTAGCGGAAGAGCAAGCAAGGCGCAGATGACGCAGACCCACACCGAGCCAATGATGGCGGCGTAAATGCCGGCCTTCTCTGGAAAGCGGCTGGCGAAGTTGGTTAGAAAATCCCAACGGATTATTTTTAGAATTTGTGAAAGTTCCCCGTGGGCAAACACCGCGCTCAAAGCCTCGCTGCTGAACAAGAAGTTGGAGCCTTGCACCATGATGGTGACAATCAGCAGAGCCAAAATGAGAATGGTGGCGCTTGTGCTCAGCAGGCAAAGCGCAAGGAACGCGCGGTTCTTTAAAATTCGCTTTGTTTGCAATGAAATAGTGCTCATTCATACACCTCGCGGTATCGACTCAGCAGAATGTTTCCAATAATGGAAAGAACCAGCGTCAGTATGAATAACACCATGGCCACGGCGTAACTGGAAAGATTTTCAACGCCGAAGGCAGGCGCGTCGCCCAGGAAAATTTGCACCATGTACGCCGTCATGGTTTGCACTTGGTCGGCTGGGTTCAGCGTCATGTGCGCCAGGCCGCCAGCCGCCAACGCCACAACCATGGTCTCGCCAATGGCGCGAGTGATGGCCAGAAAGCAACTGGCCAAAATTCCACTGAGTGCGGCGGGCGTGACCACCTTCACGCTGACATCAAATTTGGTGCTGCCTAGCGCGTATGCGCCTTCACGTAGGGAGCGCGGCACGGATTGCATTGCGTCCTCGCTTAATGACGCCACGATTGGAAGAATCATAATGCCAACGGCAATGCCAGCCGCTCCGGCGTTGTATCCGGAAAAAATTGGCGCGCCGAAAAGAAATTTACATGCGCCTTGAAGCGCGGGCGTGATCACCAACAACGCGAAGAATCCATAGACCACTGTTGGCACGCCCGCCAGAATTTCAATCACGGGTTTCAAAAAGGCTCGCTTGGTCGCGGTGGCGTATTCACTTAAGTAAATCGCGGTGATCAAACCCAGTGGAATGGCGGTCATGGCGGCAACCACCGAAACCAAAAAAGTGCCGCAAATCAGCGGCCAAATGCCAAAATGTTTTTCCGCGCCCAGCAGGGGGCTCCAAGTGGTGCCAAACAAAAAGTCGGTCAGTTCAATTTCCGGCAGTTGAATAAACGCAATGGTTTCACGCAGCAGAATTGCAATAATTCCAACCGTGATCGCAATACTGATGAGAGCCGTGCAACCAAGCAATCCGCGAATGACAAATTCCCACGCGTTGCGAATGGCATCCGAGCGTGGCACGCCTTTGCGCGCGAGTGCGACCGCGCTTGATGCTGCTTTGGCTGAAATGGCGGTCATGGAAATTAGGCTCTCAAGAAAGGACCAGAAAAATATCTATTGAAAATTGATCCTGCGTTATTCGAAATTTGAATTCTCGAAGGATGATGTTCATCGTTGTTCACTTGCGCTGATTGGTGGCATTATTTATACACATTGGCAATGGAGCCTTGCACTTGATTGCCAGAGGCGTCCAAATATTGCGTGCCAAGTTTCTTGGATTTCCAATTCGTAGTTACTCGATCGTTCATTGCAGCGGGGAGGGGGGTGTATCCAACTTGCTTGGAAAGTTTCGCTGTGTTGGCTAAATAGTAATTCACAAACGCGGCAATCTCTGGTCGCTCCGCGCTTTTGGCGTTCACATAAATAAACAACGGACGACTGAATGGCGAGTAGGTTCCATCCTCTATGGTCATGCCATTTGGCGTGATCGCGCCTTTACCGCCATCGATTGGAACCAGCTTTAATTTGCTTGCATTCTCGGCGAAATAGGCGAAACCAAAGTAGCCAATGGCGTTCTTGTCGCCAGCGACTCCGGTCACAAGAACATTGTCGTCCTCACTCACGGAAAGGTCGGAACGAATTTTGCCGTCCTTGCCAACCGTGACTTCCTTGAAGTAGTCAAATGATCCACTGTCGGTTCCTGGACTGAAGACCTTGATGGTTTCACTGGGCCACGCGGGATTCACGTCTGACCATTTCTTGGCTGGCGAGTCAGCGTTAAAAATTTTCTTAAGTTGATCGACATTCATTTGTGTCACCCAAGTATTGGCGGGGTTGACCACAATGGTGAGGCCGTCGAACGCGATTGGGAGTTCAATGAATTCAATTTTATTTGTTTTGGCGGAATCAGCTTCCGTCTTGGAGATTGGACGGCTTGCGTTTGAAATATCAATTTCGCCGGCGCAAAACCTTTTAAATCCGCCACCCGTTCCGCTAATGCCAACGGTCGGTCGTGTTTTTGGCGCCTCGGCTTGAAAATCTTCTGCCACTGCTTCGGTGATTGGATAGACGGTGGATGAACCGTCCACTTTAATTTGACCGGTCAACTTGCGGAGGTCCGCGTCACTTGATTGCATTGAAGCCGCAAGCGCAATTGGAAGAGCAAGCAAAGAGAGTGCAAGGGATGCGATCGATTTCATAGTGATCCTTTGGCAAGTTTAAGAATGCAAATTTGTGGATATCAACAGATTTAAGAATTGCCGCGATACGTTTAGTTTGTGTTAAGAACGCCTTTGCATTGCTGCAATTCTGCCTGAATTTCCGTGGGTGCGCATGTTGTGTTGCAGTTGAATGCCGGTATTTCTAGCGGTGTGCCAGCGGAATCATCAGGGAAAATCGACTGCCTTGTCCAATCACGCTTTCCGCACGCACGCTTCCGCCGTGCACCATGGCAATGTTTTTCACAATGGCCAAGCCCAGGCCAGTGCCGCCGTCTTCCCGGCTGCGCGCGCTGTCCACTCGGTAGAAGCGCTCGAACAAACGCGGCAAATGTTTTTCAGGAATACCCGGTCCTTGATCCGTGACGATGATCACCGCCATGCCAATTCCATTTTCTCCAATCGTGTTGCTTGAACTCTTTTGGGATGCGTCGCTGGTGCGCGCGGAAATTTCAATGGAGCTTCCGCGCGGTGAGTAGCGAATGGCGTTGCTGACCAAGTTGCCAATCGCTTGCTCAATCAGCAGCGCGTTGGCGTGCAATTGTAAATCGCTCTCAATGTTGCGCGTCAATTTCACCCCGCGCGCCTCGGCGGCTGGACCAAGTTCCGCGTCAACCCAATCAATCAACCCGTTGACAGGCGTGCTTGCCATGGTGACTCGCTCCTTGGAATTACTTGACTCCAAAAATGAAATGGAAAGCAAGTCTTCTACTAAGGCGCCAAGACGCGAAGCATTGCGCGCCACAATTTCCAAGAAGCGATTCACTTGCCCCTCGTCGCTCAGGCCAATCTGCTGAATCGTTTCTACATAGCCCTTGATGTTGGTGATAGGCGTGCGCAATTCGTGGCTGACATTGGCCACAAAATCACTTCGCATTCGCTCCAGTCGTTGCTCGCTGGTGACATCCGCGATCAGCAATAATGCGCCGATGGCTTGCATTGAGTCATCGCGCAATGTTTCAATGGCGGCGTCCACAATGGAGCCAGGCGAGGTTGGCGGCTCCAACAATCCGTGGCGGCGCTGCCCATCTTTGTAACTCGCTTCCAACATTGCGTTCACTTCTGGAATGCGGCTGATTTCCTGGAATAATCGACCGCGCGCGGTCGTCGTATCAAAACCTAGCAAGCGCGCCTCCGCCGCGTTGGCCGACAGCACGCGTTGATGCGCGTCCAGCACAACCAGTCCATCGCGCATGGATTGCTCGAACAGTTGACGCTGCAAATGTTCGCTGTGAATCTCGTCGCGCGCGCGTGTGTGTTGCTCCGT
>CAJACJ010000211.1 GCA_903938205.1 uncultured bacterium | reverse complement strand
TGGACCACGTCGCGCTTGAAGAGCCGCTGGAGATTCGCCTTGATTGGCTTGATGGCGTGGAGCGGCAGCGTAAAAGCGTTTCCATAACCATGCGTACTCCGGGCAATGACAATGAACTTGCCGCGGGATTTTTGTTTAGCGAAGGTGTTGTGCGATCGCCCGCGGACATAGAGAGCATTGTTGGTTGCGGTCCCAACCACGGCACGCATGGCGGACAAAATATTGTCAAGGTTCGGCTTGCTGATCACGCCACGGTGGAGTGGCCAAAGTTGCAGCGCCACTTTTACGCCACAAGTAGTTGCGGCGTGTGCGGCAAGGCTTCGCTGGACGCGCTTGAAGTTCCAGGCATGCGCGCGATTACGGATGATGGATTTCAAATTGACTCGCGCTTGATTTGCGCGTTGCAAGACAAGGTGCGCGCGCGGCAATCCGTGTTTGATCAAACAGGGGGTTTGCATGCGGCGGCTTTGTTTAACGCGGCGGGCGAGTTGCTTGCGCTGCGAGAAGATGTCGGCCGCCACAACGCCGTGGACAAATTGTTGGGCGCGCAATTTCTGGCGGGAAGCGCGCCGCTTTCACGCCATCTTTTATTTCTTAGCGGGCGCGCAAGTTTTGAATTGGTGCAGAAGGCGCTCGTGGCCGGCGTGCCCATGATTGTCGCGGTGGGCGCGCCATCCAGTTTGGCGGTTGAGTTGGCCAAGCGTTTCAATATTTCGCTTGTGGGCTTCGCGCGCGGCGAACGATTTAATATTTATCACGGAGCCGCGCGAATTTTGCAAACCACAATCAACGCAGGCGCGCAATGAGCAAACAACGCAATCCAGAATTTCTCAGCCCTGAAGTGCTTGACGCCAATCTTCGCGTTGGCGCGCCGGCGGAATCCGCGGGCGGCCTCACCGCTGTGAAAGTTGCGCTGACCATGTCCGTTGAGCAAATGGGTTTGGCGCGCACCGCCAAAGTATTGCGCGACGTGAATCAGAAAGATGGTTTCGATTGCCCAGGTTGCGCATGGCCTGATCCTGAAGATCATCGATCCATCGCGGAGTTCTGCGAGAACGGTGCCAAGGCCGTGGCGGAAGAGGCCACGCTGAAAAGAATCACCGCGGATTTTTTCGCGCGCCATTCCGTGGAGGAACTTTCGCGCCAGACCGATCACTGGCTCAGTCAGCAAGGTCGCCTCACACAACCCATGTTCTTGGCCGATGGCGCGTCGCACTACACGCCAATTTCATGGCAAGACGCATTCGCAAAAATTGGTGGCGCGCTCAAGGCGTTGCCATCGCCCAATGACGCGGTGTTTTACACGTCGGGAAGAACCAGCAACGAGGCCGCGTTTTTGTATCAACTATTTGTGCGTCGCTTTGGCACCAACAATCTTCCTGATTGTTCCAACATGTGCCACGAGTCAAGCGGTCAAGCCATGTTGCGCACCATTGGCACGGGCAAGGGCACGGTGTCGCTGAAAGATTTTGATAGCGCTGATTGCATTGTTGTCATCGGACAAAATCCTGGCACCAATCATCCGCGCATGTTGCGCACGTTGCAGCATGCGGCGCG
>CAJACJ010000210.1 GCA_903938205.1 uncultured bacterium | reverse complement strand
TGATCACTCAACCAAGGTTCAATCGCCACGCCGCTTCGATCGCTGTGACCCACGGCGTGTTTCCAAGGCCGCTCATTTTCCAGAAGACCGTTCACCTTGAACCAATTCACAATCGCCTTGCGCGCGTCCTCGCGTGACAAACCAACAAACGCTTTCGCATCCGTGGAAACATCTTGCCAACCATGGCGATCTGAAATCGCGCCATCTGGACCCAGCACATTGATCACCGCAAGAGAGTGGCGGCGACCAATGTCAAAATCATTTGGATCATGCGCGGGAGTGACTTTCAAGAAACCGGTCGCAACCTCGGCCTTGGCGTCGCTGGCGTCGCCGCCCATGGCAAGCGACATGACAACATAGTCATCCTCGACGATAGGAATTTCGCGTCCAACAATTGGTAAGCGAATTTTCTTGCCGCGCAAACTGGCCGCGCGGGGATCTTTTGGATTCATGGCAACGGCTGTATCACCAAGCATGGTCTCGGGGCGAGTGGTGGCCACGGTGATCGTGCCCGAACCATCGCTCAGCGGATATTTCAAGTACCACATTTTTCCTTCGACATCACGCATGACCACTTCGTCGTCGGCAATGGCCGTCTTGGTTTTGGGATCCCAATTCACAAGGCGCCGGCCGCGCTCAATCAAACCATCTTGAAACAACCTGAAAAAACCCTCACGCACCGCGGAGGCGCACACTGGATCCATGGTGAAACGCGTGCGATCAAAGTCGCATGAGCAACCCATGGCGACAAGTTGCTCAAGAATGACGCGCTCATATTCATCTTTCCACGCTTGCACTTGCGCCACAAATTCATCGCGCGAAAAATCAGTGCGCTTCTTGCCTTGCAACGCCAAGCGCCTCTCAACCACAGTTTGCGTGGCGATGCCGGCGTGATCCGTGCCTGGCATCCACAACACATCGCACCCACGCATGCGCGCGTGGCGGGCCAACGTGTCTTGCAACGTGTTGTTGAGAGCATGCCCCAAGTGCAAAGCCGCCGTGACATTTGGCGGCGGAATAAACATGGTGAAGGGCTGGGCTTTGGATTGGGGATTGGCCTTGAAACAACCCGCGTCGCGCCAACGCTTGGCGATCTCGCTTTCATGGTCGCTTGGTCGGTAGGATTTCGGCAAGCCACTGGCATCAACTTCAACGCCAGCGTTGGCGATCACTGCGTGTGCTTCTTGCGTTTGTTCTGGCTTGTGAGTTTGCGACATGTCCAAACAATACTACCGACCACCTGCTCTTGGATGCCTGCTCTTGGCGGCAATTTATTTTGTCGCGTCGTGCGGAGATCGCAAGCCATCGCCCGCGCTTTCCGCGGCGCAAGTACAAGCAAGCGTTCAGGCGATGGACCGCTTGATTGACGCGGGCCAATTTGAAAACGCGTTGCGAGTGGCGCGAGAACTTACGGCCAAAGCGCCAAGCGATCCAATTGCAAGCGAAGCGTTGGCGCGCGCGTTGTTGAGCCAGTGCAACGCGAATCCAACCGCTGAACTCAGAGTTGAAACAGCAGCCGCATACGCCAAGGCCGCAAAGGAGCGACCCACAAGTCCCGGGCTTCAATCCGCCGCGGGCATTGCAGCATTTTCGGCGGGATCCATTGAGAACGCAATCCGCTTTCATCAGAAAGCCAGCAAACTGGAGCCAGGAAATCCGCAACATCTTTATTTGGAAGCCATGATGTGGAACGCGTCGGCGCAACCCAATTCTTCAATTGAACTTTTTGAAAGAG
>CAJACJ010000209.1 GCA_903938205.1 uncultured bacterium | reverse complement strand
GCATTTCTGGACCAAGGATCACATCCACGCCAGGGAATTTTGAGAACGGAAAAACACTTTCTTTCACAGCGAAGAATCCGGTGTCGGGAGTTTCGTGCACGTTCAGTTCATCAAGCGATGCGCCCATCATGACGCGTGCGGCAAGCCGGGCATACGCCACGCCCTTGGCCTTGCTGATAAATGGCGTGGTGCGGCTAGCGCGCGGATTTACTTCAAGCACATAAATCACATCATCTTTCACGGCCATTTGCACATTCATAAGTCCGCGCACGCGGAGTTTTTTAGCCAGCGCCATGGACTGCTCGCGAATGCGTCGCACAATGACGGGTGAAAGCGAATACGGCGGTACGGTGCAAGTGCTGTCGCCCGAATGAATACCGGCCTCTTCAATATGTTCCATGACGCCGCATACAACAGCGCGCGGGTTGGCGCTTTTTTGTGGGACAAGTTTTGTCTGTGAACTTTCGTCCGGCGAGAAGTCGGCGATCACATCAACATCAACCTCAATTGCGTCGGCGAGAAAGCGGTCCACCAAGATGGGTGTTTCAGCAAGGTCGCTCACTTCAACTGCCTTGGTCATGTAGCGGCGCAAACTTGTTTCATCAAAGCAGGTTTCCATACCGCGACCGCCAAGCACATAACTTGGACGCACCAACACTGGATAGCCAAGGCGGGCGGCAATTTCCACCGCTTGCTCAAGTCCACGCGCAATACCAGACGGCGGTTGTGCTAGACCAAGTTCATCAATGACATTTTTAAATCGATCACGATCTTCCGCGTCGTCAATACTTTGCAGGCCCGTTCCAATAAGTGGAACACCAGCCTTGGCAAGTCCGTGCGCCAAATTCAGCGGAGTTTGGCCGCCAAATTGCACAATGACGCCAACAACTCCACCACTGCGCGCGCCATTATCAACGCCGCCGCCGTTAAGGCGCTCAATACAGTTCAGCGTGTCTTCAAGCGTGAGCGGTTCAAAGAAAAGCAAATCGCTGGTGTCAAAATCCGTGCTAACGGTTTCAGGATTGGAGTTAATCATGACGCTTTCAAGACCCATTTCCGCGCACGCGAAAGAAGCTTGGCAGCAGCAATAATCAAATTCAATTCCTTGACCAATACGATTTGGTCCGCCGCCAAGAATGATGACCTTGGGCTTGGCGGTGATTCGTATTTCGTCATCAAGCACGCGCTTGCCGTTGTGCGTGAACGCGCGCTCGTATGTGGAATAAAAATATGGAGTGGCGGCGTCAAATTCTGCGGCGCACGTGTCTACCAGTTTGTAGACGGGCTCAATACCGGCCTTCTTGCGGTGTGCGCGCACTTTCAAAATTGTGTCGGTGGTGATGGCGCCCAAATACAAGTTGGCAAGTTGCGCGTCGGAGTAACCATGCGCCTTGGCTTGAAACAAAATCTCGTTGGGCAACTCGTCAAGCGATTTATATTTGCACAACACATCTTCAAAGGCGACAAGTTCCGCAAGTTGCGCGACATACCACGGGTCATAACCGGTGAGCTCGCTAACGCGTTCCACGCTCCACGCGCATTTCAGGGCGTAACGCACGTAATACAAGCGCCCCTGACTTGCGACCGTGAGTTTCCGAACAAGAGTTTCTTCCGCGATCGGCCACTCAACCTCGCTGCCATCAGCAAGATCACTGGTGGTGCCGCGCTGCGCCGCAAGCCACTTGTCGTTTCGATCAAGACCAAATCCGTGGCGCTTCACCTCCATGGAGCGAATTACTTTTTGCAGCGCTTCTTTAAATGTGCGCCCAATACTCATGGCCTCGCCCACACTTTTCATTTGAGTGGTGAGGCGTTCGTCGGCCTCCGGGAATTTTTCAAATGTCCAACGCGGCATTTTCACCACGACATAATCAAGTGTTGGTTCAAAGCACGCGCTGGTGTTTCCCACAACATCATTGCGCAGTTCATCAAGCGTGTAACCAACAGCAAGCTTGGCCGCAATTTTGGCGATTGGAAAACCAGTCGCCTTGCTGGCAAGAGCGCTGGAGCGACTCACGCGCGGATTCATTTCAACAACAACCATGTCACCGTTGGCCGGGTTGATGGCGAATTGCACATTGCTGCCGCCAGTTTCAACTCCCACCGCACGCATAATGCTGAACGCCGCGTCGCGCATGCGCTGATATTCCTTATCACTCAGCGTCATGATTGGCGCAATAGTGATGCTGTCGCCGGTGTGCACGCCCATGGCATCCAGGTTTTCAATTCCGCACACAATGATGCAGTTGTCCTTGCGATCTCGCACCACTTCAAGTTCATATTCTTTCCAGCCTAGCGCGCTTTGATCAATTAAAACTTGTCCAATCATGCTGGCGGAAATTCCGCGGCGTGTGATTTCTTCAAGCTCATCCATGTTCCACGCAATGCCGCCGCCGGAACCACCAAGCGTGAACGCGGGGCGAATGATGGCAGGCAAACCAATTTCTTGAACGAATGTTTTCGCATCTTCTACCGTTGTCACGGTGCGGGACTTCGGTTGCTTGAGTCCAAGTTTTTCAACAATGGCTCGGAAAGCTTCACGATCCTCCGCGCGATGAATAGCTTTGCGATCAGCGCCGATCATTTCAACATTCATGCGTTGCAATGTGCCGTCATCATGCAGGGCGCACGCGCAGTTCAGCGCGGTCTGTCCACCAAGCGTTGGTAGCAGCGCGTCAATGGGTGTTCCAAGATCGCGCTCCTTCTCAAGAACTTTCCTCACCGCCTCTGGCGTGATGGGCTCAATGTAAGTGCGGTCGCTGAATGCCGGATCCGTCATAATGGTTGCGGGATTGGAGTTGATCAACACAACTCGATACCCCTCTTCGCGCAAAGCTTTACATGCTTGCGTTCCGGAATAATCAAATTCACAACCTTGACCAATCACAATTGGACCGCTACTGATGATGAGGATTGTGTGAATGTCTTCGCGTCGAGGCATGGAAATTTTTTACGTGTGAAAATGTT
>CAJACJ010000208.1 GCA_903938205.1 uncultured bacterium | reverse complement strand
TGATGAATATGCTGGCGGGCGCCTTCGCATGAACTGCGCGGATGTGGTTGTTTGCGGTGGCGCATCTATATATGGATGTGTGTGAGAAAGAGAAGAATGAAGCCTTATGGGGCGATGCTCACATTGAACCCGCAAGACCATATCACGTGTAGCGAAACCGAACTTTTTACCGGCTCTTCCACGCGGCCAATTCAGCCGCGGCTTGATCGGCATCGCGGTTGCGTTTGAGCTTTTGGAATAATTCAATGGCGTGCGCGAACGCGGCCTGCGGATCTTCGCCGGCGGCGGCAAGAATTTGCGCCTCCAACAAGAAAATTTTGGCTAGGTCGGATTCGTAATTCAACGCTTGCGCTTCACTATGCGCCACCGCAAGATGCTGGCGCGCGCTGTCCCAATCTTGCTTCATTAAATACAGCTTGGCCAAAGCTAATTCGTTGGCGACTATTTTTTTCTTCAGGTCCAACTCTTGATGAATGCGTAATGAGTGATGCAACTCGCGCGCCGCTAAGTCAAGACGATTGGTGTCCATGTAAATGCGGCCCTTGGACATAAGCGCGGTGCCCGCACCGTAGCGATTGCCGATGCGCTCCATGAGAGTGACCGACTTGCTGAAAAATTCCAGCGCCAGCTCAAACTCTTTGCGACTGTTGTGAACGTAGCCCGTGGACAAATATAAATTCGCCATTTGCCGCTTGTCATTTAATTCGGTGAATAATTGCAAGCTGCGCTGGTTGTAGTCCAGGGCCTTGTCTAAATCATTTTGATGCTCGCAGAAGACGGCCAAATTGTTGTAGACCAGCGCGATATTTTCGCGCGAGTTGTGCACCTTGAAAATCTCCAGCGCCGCATTTGCTTTTTCCATGGCGGGCGCAAATTCACGGGAGCGATTGAGCACCCAACTTTGATTCATAAAGAGTTGGCCCATTTCCAGGGAGTCGACATGATCGGCAAGCAGGACAAATGCCTGCTCATACACGCGCGCGGCGTCGTCCTTGAAACCGCGCTTCTCATACATGCGGCCAATGTTGCGCAGAAAATCCGCCTGCAATTTTGCATCGGTTGTGGTTTTGATGGCCTCTTCGCGATGGACAATGGCCTCGGACATTTCGCCCATGAGTTCCTTGGTTTCGGAAAGATGGACATGCAAATCTGTCACCGACATTTGCGCGGCGTCGGCAAACGGCGCGGCGGTGAGCGCGCGCGAAAATGCGCGCACCGCTTCTTCATTGGCGAAGGCGCGCTTAGCTTTCAGACCGCTGGCAACCAAATGCACGTAGGCCGGTTTCCATTCCTCGGCCAAGTGAAAGTGGTAGCCCAACAACTCGGCCTGCTCTTCAAGATTGTTGGCGAACAAGCGCTCCACTTGTTGGGCCACTTGTAAATGCAAAGCCTTGCGCTTTTTCAGCAACATGGCGCCGTACACCGACTCCTGAATCAACACGTTGCGGAAGCTGTATTCAATTTCTGGAAAGCTTTGCGATTCAAAAAGTATTTCTTCTTGTGTCAACGTGTCTAGCAGCGCGTCCAGATTTGGAATGTTGGCTACACGACGCAACAATTCCAGGCGAAACGTGGAACCAATGACCGCGGCCACATTCAGAAGCTCTTTCAGGTGCGCGGGTAAACGGTCCACGCGCGCGGTAATCATGCCACTGAGCGAATTGGGAATAGACACCTCGCCAAGATTTCGAAGAATGCGGATCTCGCCGGCGTCTGTTTTTTCCACAACGCGATCGTCGCGCAAACTGCGCACGATCTCTTCTATATATAAAGGGTTGCCCACGGCACGCTCGCGAATTAAACGCAATAGTTGCTCAGGAACTTTTTCGCTGTGCAGCAGAAGCCGCGACAGTTGGTCGCTTTCCTTGTTGTCCAAATGTCGAAACGCCACTTCAATGCACGCGTCTTCAAGCAGCTTGCGAGCAATTGGCTGCAACCGCGCGGAGGCGTGATCCTTGTTGGGTCGCAGCAGCAGAATGAGAAGAATGTTCGACTTGCCCACCACGCGGAAAAGATGCGCGATTAATTCAATGGAGGCGGCGTCGGCGTAATGCAAATCTTCTAGCGTGATGGACAACGGTTTCTTGTGGGCCATGCGCTCAAACAACCATGAAATAGCGCGGAAAGTTGCGATTTTAATTTCCTGAGCCGGCATGTCCTTCAGGGGAATATCAAATTCGCCGCTGAGATTTCCGCCCAACATGAAAGCAATAAACACGATCGCTTCTTTAGCCTCGGTGGGCAACGTTTCTGGATTCAATCCCAAGACAAGCGGCAAACCACTCGCCACTTTGTGCGCGGCCGCCATAGCGACATCGTCGGAGTTCACGCCAAATAAATTATGAAAGAGTTCTATGAAAATGGAATACGAACTGCAACTGGAATAAGAGCGACACGCGCCGGACACTGTTTGAATATCGTTCTCGTGAAACTGTTTATTGCACTCAGTCTGCAAACGACTTTTACCAACGCCTGGTTCGGAGATCAGGAAGACCGCTTGACCCATGCCCTTGCGGAATCGCGTGTAGGCGTCGCCAACAATCTTGATCTCTTGTTCGCGGCCAACAAGTGGCAGATTTTCACTTGGTTTTGTATCGCTTGCGGTGACGGCCTTGGGTTTGATCACGCGGTACACAGCGACGGGATCTTTTTTGCCTTTTACTTTGACGGGATCCATGGCGACAAAATCGAAAGCGTGGCGCGTGAGGTTGTATGTATATGAACTCACCAAGGTTTCGCCGCTGACCGCCAGTGATTCCATGCGTGACGCCAAGTTCACCGTGTCACCCATGACGGTGTATTGCATTTTTTGATCGGTGCCCATGCCGCCTGCAATCACCATGCCCGTGTTAATGCCGGTGTGCAGCGCTAGCGGAGTTTCCAATTGAACGGGAAGAGTTTTGTTGTACTCCTCCATGGACTTCATCATGTCCAGCGCGGCGCGAAGGGCGAGCTCGGGATCATTTTCATGCGCAATGGGCGCGCCGAAAATGGCCATGATGCAATCACCAATAAATTTATCGACATGGCCTTCGTAGCGCGTGACAATGTCGGCCAAGTTGCGCATGCAGCCGTTCATGAGGCTGGTGACTACTTCCGGATCCAACTTTTCGCTCATGGCGGTGAAGCCGCTGATGTCGGCGAACAACACCGTGACATTGCGGCGCTCGGAATCTTGCGCATCGACGGCGTTCTGCGTCGCGGGCGTGGCGTTGGTGGCTGAAGGCGCAAGCGCAAGCACGGGCAATTTTTTTGTTGCGGGTGAAAGCTGAACTCCGCAACTGCCACAGCACGCATCTGCGGCCTGCGCGGGCGTGTTGCATTGCAGACACATGAAATACAGCTGCGTGCCGCAACGAGTGCAGAAACGAACGCCGTCGCGATTCACGAATTGGCATTCCACGCAAATCATGCTTGAAATCCCGGTGGCGGCGTGAGGCGCGCAATCTGGCGACATGAAATTGTTTTTACGGTGACGGTCATCAGGTTGATTACTTTAGTGGGTTGGGGCGCTGAAAGAATAGTAGCGGATGTGTTGCTTCTTACACATTTTTGGTCGCGATAGTGTGCGTGAGAATATTTATTCGCCTTGAGTTAAGTTATTACAACGTGGTCCAATTTAAAAACCATCAAAAGAACACATGAACGCACTTCAAAAAATATGGCGCTGGTTGGTAACAGAATGGCAATGGCCGCAGGCGGCTTTATTTTGCGGCGTCATGATGATTCTGCTGCTCACCGCCATGCTTCCCAAATTGGGCCTGATGTATGTCTTAATCGCCATGCCATTGCCTATTTATATGGTGCACCAATTTGAAGAGCACTACCACAATCGATTTTGCCTGATGTTGAATGAAAAAATTGGCAAGGGCAAAGTTGTGCTTACGCCCAAGCAGGTCTTCATGATTAATTCATTGTGGGTCTGGGCGCTTTCATTAGTGGCGATCGCATTCGCATTTCTTGTGAATCCACTGATCGGTTTAATTCCCACATATTTCATGGTGCTCAACGGCATTCTGCATTGCCTGCAAGCCATTCGATTTCGATCGAGTAATCCTGGGCTGATCACTTCGCTGCTGTTGTTCTTTCCAGTTGGCGGTTACACCATTTATATGCTTTCAAATCTGCCAGATAATTGTTGGCAATATCAAGCCTTGGGAATAAGCGTTGCCGTAATAGGTCACGCCGCAATCCTACTTCAGGCTGGATTGCATATTTTAAGTTTGAAGCGCGCGTAGCAGCGCAAACTTATATGTAGTGGTGTAACTACTGTCACGCAAAAGATTTTGCACGCGCTCCAATAACACCAATGCGGGATCAAGAGTTTCTTTTGCCACGGCGCTAATGGTATTTTAATCTAGGCCGTGCAGTTTCGCACAGTCACCACCAATCCCCCGCCCGTACTATTTATAGATCGCACGCAACACAAGCACATCCACCGTTGAATTACTGGAGCGCGCCGCCGCGACCTTGCGCGACCGCTGCGCAGACGTGCACTTTGGCGCACCCGTTGCATTTACATACAACCCGCTTGACTACGCGTGGCAAGCGCACCGCGCGTACTTGCGCATGGCGAAACCGGCGCCGCGCGTGTTGTTTGTGGGAATGAACCCCGGTCCATTTGGCATGGCGCAGACCGGTGTTCCATTTGGCGAAGTTGCGGCGGTGAAAGATTTTCTTGGCATTGATGCGCGCGTTGCGAAAATTACGGCGCCGGTACAAATGCATGCGAAGCGACCAGTGCTTGGATTTGACTGCCAGCGCAGTGAAGTCAGCGGCGCGCGTGTGTGGAGTTGGGCGCGCGAACGCTTTGGCACGCGCGCGAAATTTTTTCAACACGCGTTCATGTGGAACTGGTGTCCGCTGGCGTTCATGTCGGCTTCTGGCGCAAACCTTACGCCCGACAAATTGCCGCGCGGCGGTCGCAACGCGAAAATGGCGCGCGACCTTGCCGCCGCCTGCGATGAGGCACTGGCCGCTGCGATTACCGCGCTGCAACCCGCGCATGTTGTTGGATTTGGTGCGTTCGCCGCCAAGCGGGCGCAACTTGTGATTGATGGAATGCGCGCGGTGGTTGAAGAAGATTCGCTTGCATCGCAAGCGAAGCCGAAGCCCAAATTTAAAACCAATATAAAAATCCCGTCCACGCTTCCAAACATTCTGCAAGTATTGCACCCAAGTCCGGCAAGTCCCGCCGCCAACCGCGGGTGGGCGCCGCAAATTGATCGAGATCTTGCGCATCTGTGGCGCGAAAACAAACCATCTGATTGAAAAATAAAATCGCTCCCCACCACTCTCATCTGTCATGTTCGTATTCGGAGCGCCTCAATCTTTCTGATAAAAAACCACACCCACTCGTTGAATGTGTTCAATGAGATCCTGGTGCGTGAGCTGGCTGAAAATAGAAAGGTCAAAGCGATATGGAAGCGGACCCATGTCAAATTCACTTTGAATCTGACTTAGAACATTTTGCGTAATGCTGGAACCAATCAACGTGAGATCAATATCTGATCCGGGTTTGTAATTACCCTTGGCGCGCGAGCCGTACAGAATCACCTGGTCGATTTCGGGATGCTTGGAAAACACATCGCGAATTTGCGCGGTCGTTGATTCCGTGAGCCCGCTATTCATGCTTTGGATTCTGCGGTGCGCAGTTGCTCGAACTTGCTTTGTAGTTTGGCGAACTCGGCCATATAGGTCTGTATCACTGCCGTCACAATTTGGGTCATCATTTCTTCGTTGTATGTGTGCGTGGATTGATTGCGGCTTTGAATCATTTGCATCCAGACTTCGCCTTGATCGATCAACCCCGCTGTGAACGCGGCGCGGGTTGTGTCGCGTGAACCAAAAATTGCGGCGGCTCCGCGGGCCTCTAAAAAATCTTTCAGAGTGTTCCACGCTAATTCATGCGTGTATTCAAATCCCTGAATCAATCCTTGTTGCTCCAATTTGGACAACGCGCGTTGGCGCGATAAATCCACGGCTTGCGTGAGTTGGGCAAATGCCTTCTGATAATTTTGGAAGCGTTGCAACCAGCGGATGTCTTGGTTTGGTGGAGTCATGTTCGTTCATTCTTTGGCGTGGTAGAAATAGAATAACTCACTCAGTGCTTTGCATGCGCCGCCATCATTGCCTTGCGTTGCTTTGTGAAGTGCCACCAGGGGCAAGGTGTATTGCCGTGCGCTTGCGAAATGACGGACATGAACACATCGATCACGCATGGGTCGTGCAAGCCACCTGTGAGCCGGCCTAGTTTGCGCCATAGCACAAACGCGTCGCTTGGTTGCAACCGCGCAAGTTGCGCCACGCGTTGTATGCCAAGCAATTTCAAATCGCCCAGCGTGGCTGGTCCGACATTCGCCATGTCAGCAAGCGTGATTGGGGGCGCCTTTAATGTTGTCTTGCCAAACAGCGTAATGCACGAAGTGATTGACGCCCCCCTTGCGGAAACACGCGCTCGCCGCGGCATTGCTGAAACTTGTTTAGATTTTTTTATACTGGCCACGCCACAAGCATAAACACAAATCGCGCATTTATTCCAATGCGTGAATAATCGCCCGCTACAGACGACTTACGCCGACCTTGTCCATGCGCTCACACGCGCGCTCCAACGAACCGTTCATATCAATTGCCCGACACGCCGCTTGCAACATGGTGGTTTTATAACCAAGTTTCCGCGCGTCGAGAGCGGTAAACGCCACGCAATAATCCGTAGCTAAGCCCACAAGGAACAATGAAGCTAGTTCGCGCTGCTGCAAATACGCGTGCAACCCAGTGTGTGTGATTTTGTCATTCTCTAAAAACGCCGAGTATGAATCTAAGTTTTTGTGCGTGCCCTTGCGCACCACAAATTCGCACCGCGTGCGATCAAGTCGGTCATGAAACTCGGCGCCATGCGTGTTGGCCACGCAGTGATCAGGCCACAACATTTGCGCGCCGCTTTGTGTTTCTATGGTTTCATACAGCTTTTTGCCGGGATGGCTTGACGCAAACGAAATATGCCCGGGGCAATGCCAGTCCTGTGTGCAAATGACATGCGCAAAGTGCGCGGAGAATTGATTGATAAGCGGAACGATTGCGTTGGAGTCTGGCACCGCAAGCGCGCCGCCGGCGCAAAAGTCATTTTGAACATCAATGATCAACAACACCTGGCGCTGCTCATGCGTTGTACTGGCAAGTAATTTGGGGGCGCTATCAATCATGCCAACATGATCATAGATTGCGTGATTATAAATATGCCGATCATTGACTTGCCAGCCGTGCAACCGAGAACATTTTGACGTTACTATGCATTCAGAAATATGGCTCAAAATTCACACTCAGCTTCTGAAAGCCCTGAAGCCTCAAATCGATCTTTTGGTGCAGGTACGCGCCGTTTCCGCGGCTTGTTGGCTTGGATTATTTTCATCGCGCTTGGCGCGCTGTGTTGGTTCGCCATTGACCGCGTGATTGTTGATCGCTCGCCAATTGTGGTTGGCATTCTTCATTCGCAAACTGGCCCCATGGCGGTCAGCGAAAAATCAATGATTGACGCGGAAATTCTTGCGCTGGAACAAATCAACGCCGCGGGTGGACTGCTTGGAAGACCCGTTGAATGGATCATTGCCGACGGCGCGTCCGACCCTGAGACTTTTGCGATACAAGCCGAGAAGTTGATCCGCACTGACAACGTGTGCGTGGTCTTTGGTTGCTGGACCAGCGCCAGCCGCAAAAGTGTGCTGCCCGTATTTGAAAGCAACGACCATCTTCTGGTTTATCCAATGGCCTATGAGGGCTTGGAACAATCGCCCAACATTGTTTATATTGGCGCCGCGCCCAATCAACAAATCACACCCGCGGTGAGTTGGTGCCACTCTAAACTTGCAGCGCGCCGCTACTTTTTAATTGGCTCCGACTACATCTGGCCGCACTGCGTGAATGCCATCATTTCCGATCAACTCAAAGGCGTGGGCGATGAATTGGTGGGCGAGTTTTACATTCCATTTGGTAGCACTGATGTGGACGCCGCCGTGCGCGCGATTGTGGCCGCCAAACCCGATGTTGTTCTAAGTTCCGTTGTGGGCGACTCGGCGATTGCGTTTGCGCAAAAATTGCGCGCCGCCGGAATTCGCCCCGAGCAAATACCCGTACTTACATTTGCGCTTGGCGAAAACGAACTCAGCACCATGAAGCGCGACGACTTCACTGGCAACTACGCCGCGTGGAATTATTTTCAAAGCATTGACCGCCCAGAAAACACCGCATTTGTGAGCGCGTTCAAAGCGCGATACGGAAAAGATCGCACAATTTCCGATGTGATGAACGCCGCATACAGCAGCGTCATTCTGTGGGCGCAAGCCGTCCGTGAAGCTGGCCGCACAGCTGTGAGTCAGGTTCGCTACGCGCTTCACCATCAAAGCTTGAACGCCGCTGAAGGCATTATTGCGGTTGATCCTGAAACGCAACACACATGGCTGCCCGTTTCAATTGGTCGCATTCGTCAAGATGGACAATTTGACATTGTCTGGAGCAGCAATACGGCTGTACGGCCAGTTCCATTTCCAATTACGCGCTCACGCGAGGCGTGGGAACAATTTGTGGAGGACTTGCACCAACAATGGGGCGGCAAGTGGGCCGCGCCAGCCAACATGGGCGGAGCGTCTGGTGGTGTGATCAACGCGCCAGCATCAATCAAGTCGTCTAAAAAATCCGACTCATCCAAAGGCAAAGGATCATCGCGATGAACCAATTGCCAACGAACAATATTGCCGCGCGCATTTCCGAGCCTTCGCAAACAGACAAGCACGAGCAGTCCAACGCGCGTGGCGTCAATGTGAAGACAAAGGAACGCAGCATTGCCGCACGATTGCTCTTTTGGTTCCTGGCCATCTCGCTTATTCCTTGCGCCATTCTTACGACCATTACCACGCGTATTGCCACGCAATCGCTGGAGAGTTCCGCGCGCAACAATCTGGTTCAAATTGCCGCGGCCAAAGCCAATGAACTAGAGGCCTACGCAACAGAGCGCGTGCAAGACGGAACCGTTCTTTCGCGCGCGCCCGCGGTCATTAACGCGGTGCGTGAATTGACGGCCGCCACATTGCAAATTGCGGACACCAAGAACCCGCAGGCCGCGTCCGCTGATTCCATGCGCGCACCGCTTGCCGCCGAGGCGTTTCTAAAATACTTCGCCAACTCGTTCAACTACTCGCAACTATTACTGTTGGACAACGCGGGTCGAATTTTGTTTTCACTTGATCCATCATTCTCCACAACTCAATCAATTCTTATGGGCAATTTGGCGGGAACCGAACTGGCCGTTGGATGGGATCGCTCG
>CAJACJ010000207.1 GCA_903938205.1 uncultured bacterium | reverse complement strand
ATGTGAAACGCGTACGCGTCGAACGAGCACGCTTACTTCAGCGACTTTTATTTTCAACAGATGGTTGCGCAACTGCTGGAGCAACAGCGGAAGCTTTCGCTGGTTGCTCCACAGTCTTTAGAGGAAATTCACCGCGGAAAATTCTGTCGCCCGCGCCGCGCGCCGTGATGGCTTTGACAAAGGTGTTGAATTCTTCAGTGAACGTGGCGAAGTCAGGATTGAAATATTCCAAAATTACCGCGTTGCCCGTGCGCAATTGCACAGCGCGTTCACGGCCCTTTTTGCCCACGATCGCCTTGCTGGCGGCCAATCTTCCGGCGAGTTTGCCGGAGGCGGAGTCTTGGATCAATTTCGAAAAGTTGGCGCTGTACTTTCCGCCTTCACCATCTTGCAGAAATTGCACCAACGCCCACACTTGCGCGTAGTACGTGAGAAGAGAATTTTTTCCATCCTGCAAAAATTCCTGCGGCGTGCCATTGAGCAAATCGGCAAGTGGAATTAAATCATCGCTACGAACCGCCTCACGCAGTTCCGACCAACGCTCAAAGTTTCGCCACGGACGAAATGTGGAAGGACCACTATCGCGCGACAAACGCGTTCCTTCCATATAGCACGCAATGCCCTCCTCCATCCAAGTGGGAAGCGGATGTTGCAGGGCTTGCTGGCTGAATTGATGCCAACCCTCGTGCGCTGCGATGGTCTGCGTGTCGAAGCGGCCAATGTCGTAGAGAACGCTGACGGCATCGGTGGTGTAACCGCCCTTGCCCAGGCCGATATAAATTTCCGCGTCGCGTCCCAACTTCTTGCGCGTCCATTTTTCCCACAACGCGCGCTCGCCAAAAATATACATTTCCAGCGGCGCCTCCGGGATTGCGATTGGACCAAGAGCGCTTGCGTAAGCCACAAAACAAGTCTCCATGAAGTCAGGTAATCGATCCCGAAATGCTTGATCGCGCAGCGCCAATTTTAAATTGTAATGTGGAGTCCGAACCATAATGCCGTGGTCACCGCCATCGCTCCAAGGGCCCTCAACAACATTTTTGGAAATTGAATCCGCGATCGCAGTTGGATGCACCTCGCTGGCAGTGGTTGGAGATGCCGTTGGAACACTTGGCGCGCTGGAACAACCCGCAGCGCACACAAGAATGAGAGCCATAAGAATGGTGTTGTTTTTGTTCATGCACGATTTCAACATTCACACTCTATGCACACAAGTGTCAACCAGCATTCAAAAAGCCTTAAGCCAATTCCCGCAGCGACCGCTCCACTGCGGCAAGTTCAGCCTCGGCGTCAAGCAACATTTTCTGCGTGTCTTGCACCACTTGCGGCGGTGCCTTGGCCACATAGCCAGCGTTGGACAACTTGCCTTTGTAGCCGCTCACGGCGCGCTGTCTATCCGCGAGCAACTTGGTCAAACGAGCGCGTTCGGCGCCAATATCAAGCGCATCCACCAGGCCATCAAGCCAGCATTCTTCGCCTTCAAAGGTCATGGCCGCGGCGGTTGGCGAACGCGCATGAGTGAGTGGCAACACGCCATCCACGCCGGACAGTGTTTCAACAACACCGCCCGCAAGCGTGACCACGTGCAACGCTTTGGCGCTGGCCAACAACTTGATGCGCTTCTTGGGATTCACTTGGCGTTCGCCGCGAACATTTCGAATGGCTTCAACCAACGTTTGCGCTCGCGCGAAATCAGCCTCCGCTTTGGTGTCGATCAAACTTGCATGCGCCACTGGCCATGACGATGTGGCCAACATGTCGGTCGATTTCATATCAAGACCGCGAACGACGCAGGCCGCGTGCTTGTTCACCGCGCTCCACAACGCCTCGGTCACATGCGGCATGCCTGGATGGAATAAACGAACAATGGCGCTGAGTGAACACGCCATCACGCATTGTTGCGCTGGATCATTCTTGGCTGTTGGCTTGGCGGCCTCCAAGAACCAATCGCAAAAGTCACGCCACAACAGGTCATAACCAGCGGCGGCAAAATCACTGAATCGATATTCCGCCAACGCGCGATCGGCACGCGCCAATGCGCCGGCCACGCGTGACAACATCCAACGATCCAGAAGTGGCCGAGTGGCGGGATCAACTTCAAGAGCGGGCTGCGGAGTGTTCATTAATGCAAAGCGCGACGCGTTCCAAAGTTTGGTGGCAACATTGCGGCCCATATCGAAGCGGCTTGAGGTGTTGCGCGCCAATGGTTGCCCCGCGCTTGGAGTTGCCAAACCACT